>WTGY01000191.1 GCA_011523365.1 Caldilineaceae bacterium | reverse complement strand
CGTTGCGGGGGCGGAGCCCCTGCACAAGGGAGGGCCGAATAGGCCCGACCGCCCAAACTGCAGTGGTCAGTGGTTGGTGGTCAGTTGTCAGAGGGGGGCGCTTCCTTTGCCTCAGTGTGTATTTCGGAATGGCTATGGTTGGCCTGCCGCCAAAAGTATTCGAGTGTTCGCCCCCATTTTGGTATGCACGCTGTCTTTACTTTTGCTTGCGGGCGGCGCGCACCTGCTCGTATGTTTCCGGTCCTGGCGGGTAGTACTTGCCGGGCACGACGCCTTCGGCCAGGATGCGGTTCTTGATCATCTCTTCGGCTTCCTCGTGCACCTCGGTCAGCTCGACGCACTCTTCGGCGAACCAGGAGGGCACGACGACGACGCCGTCAGCATCGCCGACGAGGACATCACCGGGGCGGACGAGGGCGCCGCCGCACTGGACGTCGACATTTTCCTGGGCAGGGATGGCGTAGGGGACGCCGCCGAGGGGGGTGCGGTCGCGGGCGTAGATGATGAGTCCGTACTCCTCCTGCACCATGATATCGAGGTCGCGGATGCCGCCGTCGGTGACGACACCGTCGGCGTTGGTCATCTTGAGCTGGAGCGCTTTGACGTCGCCGAAGATGCAGGGCCTGGCATCGCCCATGACGTCGCAGACGAGGACGTCGCCGGGGCCGCAACGGCCCATGGCCTTGTACTCTGGCGAATCTTCGCCTATTTGCACCTCGGCCTGCAGGTCGGGGCGGGGCGGCAGATAGCGCAGGGTGCGGGCGCGGGCGGCGAGTTGCTGGCCGGGCGTGCAGAGGCGCACGTCACTCATATAGGGAAGGGGCACGCCTGCGTAGCGATGGACGGAGTTCCATACGGTGGCGACCGGCAGTTTTTTGAAACGGTCCAAAATGTGTTGCGGCACTTCGACCGGTGTAAAGGAGCGATCGGTCATCGGGTGTCTCCTGGTGGGGTGGGTACGAGATTGTATTGCGCACGCCGGGCGTGTCGGGTTTGCAAAACGGTTTAACAGCAGATGCGGAGGCCGCGTGGGGCGGGGCCAGGATCTGCTCTAGTCGGGGCACAGGAGCAGGGCTCTGGAGGGAGGGCCCAACCACGCCGTGATCATACTCGAAGTCGGGGTAAATGCCTATCGGAAAGGGGGTTGGATTCGGTGTAAAGTGGAGAGCGTGTCGAGTGGTATTGAGCTCGGTAGCAGGATTTGTCGGAAACGGTTTCGTTGCGGAGTCGCATTGGGTGTAAGATAGACAGATTGTGCCCACTACGGAAAAGCCGCTTCATGAAATCGAGTGAACCCACGCCGGCGGCTGCTGCGACACGGTCGCATTGGGGCCTGTTGATTGCCCTGATGATACCGGTCGGCATGGCGACGATGAACATGTCGATGTTCGGCGTGGCCCTGCCGACGGTCCGGGATGCGTTCGCGGTGGATGCGGACATGACGGCCTGGCTGCTGGCGGCATACAGTCTGCCGTTCGTTATATTCATGCCGCTGTACGGCAAGCTGGGAGACAGCCTGGGCAAGGCGCGTCTCTTTCAGAGCGGCATCGTCTTCTTTTTTGCCGGCTCCTTGATCTGTGTGCTGGCGAGAAGCTTGCCGCAACTCCTGATCGGCCGCGTATTGCAGGGGATGGGCACGGCGGGCTACTACCCCCTTTGCATCGCCATTATCGCGGAGCGATTTCCGGCGGGGCAGCGGGGCAGGGCGATGGGAACGTGGAGCTCGGTGGCGCCGGGGGCGTCGACGTTGGGCCCACTATTGGGTGGATTTGCGGTCGATAATTTCGGCTGGAACTACGTTTTTGTGCCGAGCCTGCTGGTCGCGCTGATCGCTCTGTGGGCGGCGTACCTGCGAGTGCCGTCGCAGCGCCCGATTCGCGGGGAGGGGTTGCAGGCGTTTGACTGGCTGGGCGCGGTCCTATTGGGTGGGGCACTCGTCTGCGGGATATTTTTCCTCTCGAGCCGCACGGTAACCGGTGTGGAGCCGCTGCGCGACTGGCGGCTGCTGGCGGCCGCGGTGGGATTGGGGCTGCTGTTCTGGCGGCGGGAGGGCCGGACACCGCGGCCGCTCGTCAATTTCGCTCTCTACCGGCGCAAGAATTTCGGGGTTGCCTCGCTGGCGGCCGGCTTCCGCATGGTGATCATGCACACGGCCATGTTTCTGAACGTCCTGTTTCTGACCGATGTATACGGGTTGAATGCGATTGAACTGGGCGTTTTCACGACGATCTTTTCGGGGGCGATTTTTGCCACGACCCAGGTTGGAGGTCAGCTGGCGGACCGGATGCACTCCCGCTGGCTTGTGGGAGGGAGCTTCGCAGTGATGATCTGTTCGCTGGCCGGCCTGGCGTTGTTCCCGCTGCCGCTGCTGGGGGCGGCAGCGATGATGCTGACGCAGTCGCTGGCGGGCGGGCTGGCGATGGCTGCGCTCCACCGGGCGGCGATGGAGGAGATCCCGATGGAAGAGAGCGGGTCGGCGGCGGGGCTGTACAGCACGGCGCGATTTGGCGGGGGCGTGGTGGGCGCGACGATCGCAGGGGTGGCCTTGCAGCAGTCACTCCTGTTTACCCCGGGGCCGTTGGAGGCTTACCAGTGGGTGTTTGGTATGGTTGCGGTGATCAGTTTGGCGAGTCTGGCGGTGGCGTGGAGGTTGGAAAGATAGAAGGACAGTCCGTCAGGAAGTGGGGTTGCCCCAGCCGCCGCCGCCGGGGGTTTCGATGCGCAGGCGCTGGCCGGGTTGCATGCGGCGGGTGACTTTGGAGGAGAGCTCTTCCTCTGAGCCGTCGGTGTCGATGAGGAGATTTCGTCCTGGGGCGGCCGGCTCGCCGCCGGCGAGGCCCCAGGGGGCGATGGCGCGGCGTTCGCTGAGGATGGTGGCGGTCGTGGGGCGCAGGATTTCGTATTCGCGCACGATGCCGTCGCCGCCACGATGCGTTCCGGCGCCGCCGCTGCCGCGGCGCAGGTGATAGCGGGTCAGGCGCAGCGGGTAGGCCATTTCAAGGGCTTCGACGGGCGTGTTGAGCGTGTTGCTCATGTGGACGTGTGCGCCGCTGAAGCCGTCACCCTGCGGGTGGGCGCCCATGCCGCCGCCGAGCGTCTCGTAGTAGGTCCAGGGCGAGCCGTCGGCGCTTTCACCCCCCATTGTACAGTTGTTCATGGTGCCCTGACCGGCGGCGGCGATGCGGTCGGGCAGGGCCTGCGCGAGCGCGCCGAACACGGCGTCGGTGATGCGCTGGGAGGTCTCGACGTTGCCGCCGGCGACGGCAGCGGGCGGGCGGGCGTTGACGAGGCAGCCGGGCGGCGCGTCGACCTGGACGGGCGCGAAGCAGCCGGCGTTGACGGGCACGTCGGCGCCGACGAGGCAGCGGACGACGTAGTAGCAGGCCGACCTGGTTACGCTGAGGGGGGCGTTGAGGGAGCCGAAAATGCTGGGGCAGGTGCCGCTGAAATCAAGGGTCACTGTCTCGCCGCTTATGGTGGCGGTGACGCGAATGGGCGCCGGGGTTGTGTGGCCGTCGACGACCGATTCGATTGGATCCTCGAAGGTGAAGCTGCCGTCGGGCCAGGTGCGGATGGCGGCGCGGGTGAGGCGCTCGCTGTATTGCTGCAGGTGGCCGGCGTAGGTCAGCAGCTCGGCGTTGCCATGGCGGGCGGCCAGCTCGTGGAGGCGGCGGTCGCCGACGGCGTGTGCGGCACGCTGGGCGGCGAGGTCGCCGCGGCGTTCGTCGGGCGTGCGCACATTGCGCAGGACCAGTTCGAGCAGGGATTCCACCAGGTCGCCGCCTTCGTAGAGCTTGAGAGGCGGGATGATGATGCCCTCCTGGTAGAGCTCGGTGGAGAGAGGCAGGGAGCCGGGCGACATGCCGCCGACGTCGGCGGCATGTCGCCCGGCTCCCTG
>WTGY01000137.1 GCA_011523365.1 Caldilineaceae bacterium | reverse complement strand
TCAAGGGGGTGGTGGGTCGACGAGGGCACCCACAAGGGGTGCCCCTACGGGGGGAAATAGGGTTTAGGGAAGTTTGCAAGAGGGTGGTGGATCCACGAGGGCACCCACAAGGGGTGCCCCTACGGTTAGGATGGCTGTTTGAAACGTATACGAACTCAAGTCAGCTATAGGACGATGGTAATTGCACGAGCCCCGATTCGTATTTTTTCCGGCACTCAAGTATGTAGGTCCCTTTCTTCTTCTATGCCCGGGCGTGGCGTAGTCGAATAGACAGATAGACTGGCTGCGAGCGACGCCACAGCCACAGATTGCGCGCGATCGAACCAGCGGCGTAGGCGACCACCGCAATATAGACCCCCGAAACGCCGCAGAGAACGGCCGCGCTGCCTTCGGCCTCTCCCAAACAGGGGCGGCCCCCCAAGAGAGTACCCAAAGTCAACAGAATGGCGACCGTGGCAAGGGATATTGCATCAGCCTCGGTGACGCCTCGTGTGCGCTGGCCGTTTATGAGAGTGCCCTGGAGCGTGCTTGAAATTGTCGTCAAGGCCGGGAGCGGTATCACCAGCCACAGAGCCGCCTTTGCCTGTTGCAACAGGTCGGCGGGAAGGGCCGCGAATCGAATCAGCCACAGGTCGCCAAGAGGCGTAACAGAGAGTGCAAGAGGGACCAGCGCCAGTAAGACTGCAAGGCGGAGCGCGAAACGCCTCAACGCTTCAATGGAGCCAGGTTGGTCCAGATGCACGATCACCACTTCGACGAAACCGATCGCTGCGCTGTTAATCACGAGCAGGACGCCAAACAGTACCGGCCACAGTGCGAGCGAACCAATCGAATCCGGCATACGGCTGAGGCTAGCGCTAACCAGGGGCTGGAGCATCATCTGCATCAAAGTCGTCAGTGCCAGGGGAAGATAGAAGCGCAGGAATCTTCCCCACGACAGCGGAGCATGGCCTGGCGTAATGGAGATGAGGTTTTTCCGAACGACAGGCCGAACGCGAATCGTGGCATAGATTGCTTCATAGACCACGCCCGTCGCAATGGCTGTGCTGGCGACGACGACCCCGTCCAGGCCTGTTAGCTGAAAAAGCCCAACTGCGAGCACTACTTCAATCAGCAGGCGCGTAACCGTGCCAAGCGACACTGCGCGCGTCTTTCCGCAGCGAATCAGGACACCGTACTGATAACGCCTTAAGGCAAGGCTGGGGACTAAGGGAAGCAGAATGCGAAAGCCTGTACGGACGGGCTCTGCAAGTTCCAGTGGGGCCGAAATGAGTCCCAGTACAACGAGTTCAAATGCAGGGGTGAAGGCCAGAATGAAGTGAACGAAGGTAAGACCGAGGCTGAGCCACAGCATATAGCCGCGCCCGCGCCTGTAGGACTTCCTGTCTCTGCTGAGAGCGGTTGACACTGCCAGCATGGAGATTGAGGGAGCGGCCAGAGCAATTGCCAAGGAGAACGACAGACCCCAGGCTGCGAGCTGAATCTTTGGATCGCCGCTACGAGCCACTGCTGCCGCCAGAATTGGCTGTTCCACGGTGATCATCAACCAGCTCAGCGCCAAAGGCCACCAGGTCTCGAAGATCTCTCTGGACGAGATTGGGGTCGAAGGATTCATCGCAGTGCAGGTTTGTGCCGTTATGAATCCTGCCAGTCAAGGAGGGTCCCCATCATACCCGGCTCCCAGCGAGCCAGCATTTCGTAGGCCGCTGCGGCGTTGTGCCAGGCGATGCGATGGGTGGTAATCGGATCTACGACCAGGCGTCCGCCGGCAAGGAGCCTGAGGGCGGTGTTTTCGTCGGCCTGGTGCGTCCACCAGCCTGGCGCGGAATCCAGGCGCGGTCTGGTGCTTTCGTGGGCTCCGATAACGGTGAGTCCTTTTATGTGGACGTCGCGATAGAAGTTGACGGCCTCGGTATCGCCTCGGGTGCTGGCCAGCAGTAACACGCGCCCGCCGGAACGCGCCAGGTCAAAGGCGGCGGGAATCGCCTCGGGATGGCCGGTGGCGTCGATGACCAGCGCGGGGTCGTCGCCGCTGCAGTGCACTCGCAAGGCTTCCTTGAGGTCATCGTCGGCCGGCAAGGCGGCGTCGAGGTCAAAATCCTGTGCAAACGCGAGGCGGCGTGCATCTTTGTCTATTGAGACCACGGGAAGCCCGCCATTGAGACGGGCCAGCTGTGCCGCCAGCAGCCCGACGGGCCCGCACCCTATGACTGCGACCGGCTCGCCCAGTTCGATGCGCGCTTTGCGCACGCCCTGCATTGCGATGGAGGTGAGCCGGAAGAAGGCGGCGCGTTCGTTGGTCAGGCCTGTGGGGATGCGGTTGCAGTTGGAGACCGGCATGGACGCAAACAGTCTGTGGTTGGCGCGGGAGGCGACGCGGTCACCGACCGCCCAGCCTTCGACCCCGGCTCCGACCTCGACCACTTCGCCTATGTGGCTGTAGCCTGTTTTTTGGGGATAGCGGTCCGGGGTATTGGCAAGACCCAGAAGGAAGGCTCTTTCAGTGCCCGGGCTGATCAAGGAGACAAGGGCCCGAATAAGGAGCTCACCTGGCCCCGCAGACGGCATTTCGCAGGTCCTCACGTCGGCGACGCCCCTTTCCAGAAACAGGACTTCATAGTTTTGGGTTGACATGGTTGTCCTCCGCGTTCAGCGGTATTTCAGTTAGGGACAAGAAAGAGGCAAAAGTCAGCGAACTGGACTCTATCGCGTAATAGGAAAACAGGAGATTCGGGGACTGTCAATGGGTGTGGGAGTAAGTTTACTTTTGGACGATGCAGCAGAAGTAGTAAACCGACAGGGGTTTCTCCAGAACGATGGACGGGGAGGACCTGTCAAGGGTTTTGACTGTGGGACATTGCTTTGGACCAGTGTGCTGTTTCACCAAGGCAGCAGTATATCACAGAACCAAGGGCAGATTACCACGAGCGACCAACGCGATTGCTTCAAGGACTCGGGGTTGAACTGAGAAGCCGGTTGGGAATTGTGAAACGGGTTTCAAGAGGCAGGACGAAATAGTTTGCTGTCTTGATGGGGCGCCTGGGCAGGCACAAGGCCTGCCCCTACCGGTGGTTGAGGGGGTGATGGAGTAGACGACGCGTATGGGAGTAGCGGTGGCTCATTTTGGGTTGGACCGCGTCGACCTTTGTGGATCTTTTGGGGGATCGACGCAGCATGAAGGGAGCAGGTTGCGGGTGACAGTAAGGGCCCGCGAATTTGGCAGTTGGGGCATTCTTATGCGATTATCTATGCGCTCCAAGAAGTGCAATATTCTCGGACTTCTTTCCAAACCCAAACCTACTGGAGGTACCAATGTTCAGAAGCAAGTTTCTGGTTCTTGTGACAGTACTGTCACTGGCGCTGCTGGTTGCCTGTGCGGCGCCGGCTGCGGCACCCGCTGAGGAAGCGGCGCCGGCCGCGTCTGCAGACGAGACGGCGCCGGAAGACGTCGAAGTCGAACAGGTTCTGATAGGCGGCTTTGACGTGGGTCCGGGCGGCGATCCGCAGGGCGTACTCTACAACAACGGTGCGGGCAATGTCTGGTTCGTGAAGATGTTCACGCCGTTGATCATTATGGACTCCACCTTCTCCAATCACACCAGCGAAGCTGCGCTGGCGGTGAGCTGGGAGCCGAACGAGGACGCAACCGTTTGGACTTTCAACCTGAGAGAAGGCGTTAAGTGGCATGATGGTGAGGATTTCACCGCTTCCGACCTGAAGTGGACGGCCGAGTTCGTCTCAGCGCCGATGGCAGCCGTGACCCATTTCGGCATCAGCCAGCCCGACCAGATAGTCGGCTGGACCGAATACAACGACGGTGAAGCTGACGAGATTACAGGCATTCGCGTGGTTGACGATCTGACTCTCGAGATCGAGCTCAACATCCCCAATCCGCGTTTCTATGACTCGGTGCGCGGCTACTACGCGCTGCCTGAGCACGCTATTGATTTCGAGCCGACTGAGATTTTCAGCGCCGACTGGTGGTTCACCAACCCGGTCGGGACAGGCCCGTTCAAGTTTGACTCTTACGAGAAGGACCAGTTCATGGCGCTGGCGCCCAATGAATATTACTGGGACGGCGTGCCTGAACTGGACCAGCTGATCAACCGCTACTTCGTTGACGAGACGGCTGCGGTACTGGCGCTGGAGAGCGGCGACATCGACTTCACGTACGTGAGCGCGGACGTGGCAAGCCGCTTTGCCGACAATCCCGACTATCAGATCTTCTCGGGCCCGTCGTTTGTGACGAATATGTTCAACTACAACTACCTGAACGAGCCGTGGTCGGACAAGCGCATCCGCCAAGCCTTCATGTACGGTATCGACCGGGCTTCGATCATCAGCGACGTCTTCAACGGAACGGCGCAGGCGACTCCATGCCAGGACCCCTATCCGACTTTCTGGCCCGAAGACGCCAACTACTACGAATACGATCCGGCCAAGGCGCGTGAACTGCTGGCTGAAGCGGCGGCCGACGGCGTCACGCTTGACGGCGTCAACCTCGACATTCCCACCTACTACACTTCGCAGCTGGCGAAGGACATTCTGACGGTTATGCAGGCCAACATGATCGACGTTGGCGTCAACGTCAATCCGACGTTCCTCGACGTGCCGACCTGGCGTACGGTTGTGGATGACAACGCTGCCGAATGGAACATCGCCTATCGCGGCGCGGGCGGCGGTCCTGCATCCTACAGCCCAATCTGGTACGTGGAAGACAATCAGTGGGGAATCGATGATCCCAACTACGTCGACCTGTTCGCGGCCATGGATGCGGCGCAGAACGCAGACGAGTACAGGGCTGCGCGTACTGCCCTGTGCAAGTACCAGAATGAAGAGGCGACCTTCGCTTACTGGTGGGTTTCGACCCGCTACGGCATCGCTACGGTGGACATTGAAGACTTCCACTACTTCCCGGCTCCCGGCGGCGGCCCCTACGTGGACCGTTCCCAGGACTGGAACATGAAGTAAGTAACTGCTGCGGTGACGCTGGCGGCTCCTGGTTCAGGGCCGTCAGCGTTGCCGCCCGGCTTTCCTTCGTTTTCTGCCTCACCGCCTCCCACACCAATGCGATATTTTCTGCGCCGCGTTCTCATCAATATACCGGTCCTGTTTCTGGTCACCTTAGTCATCTATCTGTTGATCAACCTGGCTCCTGGTGATCCGGTCGATTTCTTTGTCAATGAGGAGATCGGGATAACGAAAGAGGACCTGGATTTCGTGCGCGAGCGATATGGGCTCGACGACCCGCTTCCGGTACGTTACGTTAAGTGGCTGGGGCAGGTTGTCCAGGGCGATCTGGGATTCCGGTTCAAGAATGGAGACGACGTAGGCGAGGTACTGGCGGTGCGGATGAGACGCACCTTCCTGCTGATGGGTACGGCCCTGGCAATCGGCATCGTCGTAGGCATCACGCTTGGCATCTTTATCGGGCTGCGGCAGTACTCGATTTGGGACTTTACATTTACGGGGCTTTCCTTTGTAGGCATTTCGATGCCGGCATTTATCGCCGGCATCTTTGGCTTGTACGTTTTTTCGGTGAAGTTGGGCTGGTTCCCTTCGGGTGGGATGCGTACAATTGGCAAGCCGGAATCGGTTTTTGATCTTATGTATCACCTGGTGCTTCCGGCGGGCACGCTCGCGATCTTCAATCTGGCGACATTTCTGCGGTATACGCGCTTCAGCATTCTGGAGGTGCGCGGGGAGGACTTCGTGCGGACCGCCAATGCCAAGGGGTTGAAGCCGCCCGGGGTCACATGGCGGCACGTGTTTCGCAACGCCCTTCTCCCCGTGGTGACAGTCGTGGGATTGAGTCTGCCTTCCCTGGTGGCAGGGGCTCTGTTTACGGAGACTATCTACAGCTGGCCCGGGATGGGCGCGCTGCTGGTCGATGCGGTAGCGGCCAGGGACTATCCGATGGTGATGGGGATCATGTTGGTTACGGCGCTGGTGGTTCTTACGGCGAATCTGATTACGGACCTGGCGTACGCGGTGGCCGACCCAAGAATTCGCTATGCTTGATCCAAGTTCGCGGTTGGGACGAGAACCATGTTGCTCTTTGTTGGAAGTTCACGATGACGGCTACTCAGACAGCAGGCTGAAATGCAGATAGAGGCTGGAGCGAGAAGAGTCCATTCGCAGTCGCCTACTGCCCAGGCATGGCGGCGGTTTCGACGCCATCCGCTGGCGCTGGCAGGGCTGGTCCTGTTCGGCGTGGTACTTCTGGCGACGGTCGCGGCCCCTTTGATCGCGCGCTATGATTATGCGGCGCTCAATTTACCGGACAAGTTCCAGTCGCCGAGCTTTGCGCATTTTCTGGGCACGGACCGGGTTGGACGGGACATCTGGAGCCGAACACTTTACGGCGGCCGGGTTTCGCTCGCGGTGGGGTTTGCCGCCGCTTCAATTTCGACGGTGATCGGGGTCATTTTAGGATCGATTTCCGGCTACTATCGGGGCATGGCCGACCAGATCATCATGCGCTTTACAGACGTGGTGATGACTTTCCCGCGCGTGGTGATCATCCTGACGGCTGCCATTTACCTGGGGCAGAGCATTGCCAGCGTTATCTTCCTGATAGGGATATTCAGCTGGCCCGGCATCACCCGGCTGGTGCGCGGGCAGGTTCTGTCTCTGAGGGAACAGCAGTTTGTGCTGGCGTCGCGTTCGCTGGGGTCTGGCAACCGGCGCATAATCGTTTCACATGTACTGCCCAACGTGGTCGCGCCATTGCTGGCGTCGGTAACCTTCGACGTGAACGGCGCTATTCTTCTCGAGGCGGGATTGAGCTTTCTGGGCGTGGGGATTCCGCTACCGACGCCGAGCTGGGGCAATATGCTGGAGTCCGCGCGCAGCCTGGACGTGCTGCAGGACGGGCCGTGGATCTGGGTTCCGCCAGCTGTTATGATTCTGCTGACGGTTCTGAGCATCAATTTCATTGGCGACGGTCTGCGGGATGCCATCGACCCCAGGCATCAGCAGGGCTGATCGCTGCGCTTCTGGACCTCCCCAAGTTTTCTTCAAAGCAGTACAGGTCTCACAACCAAGAAAACCGATTTATCCGCGAAGTTACGCGAAGGGGCGCGAAGAACGGCGGGGGCGTTTCGTGTTCTCCTTGCGGGACTGTTCGTGTGCTCGCGGGTCAGTCGCGAGGTGACCCCGCGGACCAGTTTTCGGACAGATGTCAATGAAACCGTGGAGTCGTTGACGTTTGTCTGAGTTGAATTTTGCAGTGAGGCAACAACGTGCCGCGTACGAGGGCACCCACAAGGGGTGCCCCTACGGGGGGTTGCCTGTTTGGGAGGAAGTATCAGTGGGGGCTAGTCGATTTGCAGCTGGTCGGCCAGGTCGTTGAAGTCTTTGGCTATCACGTCGACCGAAGGATCCGGGGTCAGGTCTGTTATTTGGTCTGGTCCGTGTTCTTTGGGCCTATGGACGAAGGCTGTCCTGAAGCCAACGGCCTTTGAGGCAATCAGGTCTCCGTTGTGGGCGGCGACCATCATGACTTCGTGTGGCTCCAGCCCGAGGAGCGCGGCCGCGGCCTGGTAGACCTCCGGATCCGGTTTGTAGTGCTTTGCGAGTTCGGCGGAGAGTACGCAGTCCCAACTGAATCCGCCGTGGCGGGCCATGTTGACGAGCAGGGCCACGTTGCCGTTGGACAGTGATGCCACGATGTAGCGCTTGCGCAGGCGCGCTATGCCGGAGGTAACGTCGGGCCAGGGATTCAGGCGGTGCCATACTTTGTTCAACTGAACTTTGTCGGCCTCAGACAGTCCTGAGACCTGGTGCTGCTCGAGAAGGTCATCCAGGATCAGTCGATGCAACGCGTCGATGTTCATCCAGGGAAGCTCGCCTGTGCGGACACGGTGCATGGACGGTCCGTAGCCGCCGCGCCAGCTGTCGGCGAAGTCTGGCCAGTCGACGTCCACGCCTTTGGCGGTCCAGACGTCTTCGCCTTCGCGAATGATGGAGCCGCGCCAGTCGACGACGGTTCCGAAGACGTCGAAGGTCATTGCTTTGATTTCTGAGAAGTCCATAGTTTCTCCAGTTTCTGAGCGTTGTTTTCTATTGGCGAGGGCACCCACATGGGGTGCCCCTACGGGGGAGCTGGTTGGTTGGCACGTTGCGGGTTTGCGGGCCTGGGCACCCACGAGGGGTGCCCCTACGGGGGATCGGGTTGGTTGGCACGTTTCGGGTTTGCGGGAGTGGGCAACCACAAGGGGTGCCCCTACGGGGGGATTCGGTAGGGTAGGGCCTTTCTGGGTTGCCGGCCTGGGCACCCACAAGGGGTGCCCCTACGGGGGATTCGGTAGGGTAGGGCGTTTCTGGGTTGCATTGGGCGGGCGGTGATTTGAATCAGGATGGCGATAAGGCTTCGATGATTGCATCGCAGAATTCGGGCAGGTCGTCGGGAACGCGGCCTGTGACTACGTTTCCGTCGATCAGGGCGGGCACGTCGTGGTAGACGGCCCCGGCATTGAGCAGATCGTCTGTCACCGCGCAGTAGGCGGTGACGTTGCGGCCGGCGACGCTGTCGGTCCCTTTCTGGCGGTCGAGCGAGATGAGGACCTGCGGGCCGTGACAGATGGCGGCCAAGACTTTTCCGGAACGGTGGATGGCGGCGGCAAATTCCAGCGTTTTGTTGTCTATGCGAAGGAAATCGGGGGCGAGTCCGCCGGGAAACACGGCGGCGTCGAACTCTTCGGGGTCCATTTCCCAGATGCTCTGGACAGCGTAGCGGTTGCCTATGGCAAGGACATCGAAAGGAATTGTGTGCCCGAACCTGCCGGTGATTGGTTTCTCCGGCCAGGCGGGTCGCCCATGGAAGTGGCCGAGGGCGGACTGGGGCAGGGTGCCGACGACGACTTCGGCGCCGGCCTGGCTGAGCTGCAGCACGGTGTACATCACTTCGATATCCTCAAATTCATGTGCGGTGAGGATGGCTACAGCCTTGCCGTCCAATTGCTTTTCCATTTTTTTCTCCATTCAGACGCTGTGTTCCCGGAGTGCTTCCCAGTCGAATTCGACGCCGTGTCCGGCTCTGTCGGGTGCGATTGCCGCGCCTTCCTCGATACGCAGTGGATGGCGGATGAAGCGTTCCAGCCCGAAGCCATGCGCTTCGAGGTAGGAGCTGTTGGGAATCGCGGCCAGGAGGTGGACCTGAAGGTCATGGACGCCGTGGGTGGTGATTGGCAGGTTGCAGGTCTCGGCGAGGTGGGCGACCTTCAGCCAAGGCGTTACGCCGCCCATGGTGGCGACGTCCGGCTCGGGAAAGGAGATGGCTCCGTGGGCGATCATCTGCTGGAATTCGTAGACGGTGTGGAAGTTCTCACCGGTGGCGATGGGAAGGCCTCCTTCGCGGGCGATACGGGCATGGCCGGCGACGTCGTCGGGGATGATCGGCTCTTCCAGCCAGAAGAGATTGTAGTCTGCCAAGCCGCGGGCGGCGCGTATGGCCTCATCGACGCGCCAGCGCATGTTGGCGTCGGCCATCAGGGGGAAGTCCGCTCCCAGATGATCGCGCATGGCCGCGACTCGCTCGATGTCTTCCGAAAGCTGGTCGCGGCCGACTTTCATCTTGATGGCTTGGAAGCCCTGCGCCTGAAAGCCGTCCGCCTGTTCCAGCAGTGCGTCCAGCGAGAACTGCAGATCTATGCCGCCGGCGTAGACCGGAACGCGGGGATTGTGTCCTCCAAATAGACGCCACCAGGGTTCGCCGTTGGCTTTGCCGCGCAGATCCCAGAGGGCGATGTCCAGGGCGGCTAAGGCAAATGAGGCCGCTCCCCCCCTGCCCACAAAGTGAATGTGCCACCACATTTTTTCCCACAGGCGTTCTATTCGGTCTGCCTCTTCACCGATCAGGATGGGCGCCAGATCGTCGCGGATCATGGCGAGTATGGCGGAACCGCCGATGTCGCCCACGCAGTAGGTATAGCCAATGCCTTCCTGGCCGCCTGCGGTCTCGATACGGGTTACGATCAGCCCGAAGTGGGATATGTCGCCGTGGGTAGAGTCGGACAGGACGACAGGTAATGGGATGCGGTAGTGCTGGGTGTGAATCTGCGAAATCTTCATAGCGTTTCAGTTTCCAAGTATTGGCATTTGGGGCACAAATCCGAGCTCTTCCCGAATTCTGGTTATGTCGTAGACAGGATCCCTTTCACGACCGGGCTGCTCATAGTAGGAGAAGTCGATCGCGCCGGCGTCGTCGCCGAACCAGGAGCGCAGCAGTTCCGGAATGGGAACCGCGGTGCATGCCTGGGCGCCGACGGCATTGAGGATACGGACACCAGGCTTGTGCGGGGCCTCGATGGCAGCGATCAGACAGCGGACGGTATCGCTGAGAAACATGACAGAGAGTCTACCCATCGCCCAGAGGGGTATCTCACCGGGTTCAGCCGGCGTTAGGTGACGATCGTCGGGGGCGATGCTGGCCAAGCGGAGGTTGATAAAGTCCAGGGACTCATTCTGCCGGGACAGGTAGCGTGTGACTTCCTCCATCATGTACTTGGAAAAGCCGTAGCCATCGCGGTCAAGACAGGGGTGTTCGTCGGGCATGGGAAGCTGCAGCGGTCGAAACTTGATTGACTGCATGCCGACGGCGGCGATGGAACTGGCGAGGACGAACTTTGTGCAGCCTCTTTCGATGAGATAACGCAGCAGATGATGGGTGCCGGCGACATTGACGCGCAGGCCGTCCTCCTCGGCGCAGCCTCCGACCACGGCGGCGAGGTGAACCAGGGTTTCGATCCCATCGTGAGGGTCCAGTTTTCTCAGCTGGTCCGGGTCGGAGAAATCGGCCTGGATGGAGGTCGCGGCGGGCACGTTGGTGGGGCTGCGGGAGAGGCAGATCGCTTGATGGTCCGAACTGGATGAAATTTGGTTTGCCAGTGCATTGCCGATGAAGCCGCTCGTACCTGTAATCAGTATCTTGCTCATCGTTCCCCAGTTTGTCTCCTCAACTTGTGAGATGGTTGTAACGAAGGTTGGCTTTTCTCGCTTCCAGGCGCGAACTCAACTCCAACGAATCACTGCACCGAACAGGTCCGGAAGCTCTTCGCGGTTGATCTTGGCGTACAGGTCCGGTGACTCTGACGCGGCCACTCGATGTGTGATCGTCTTCTCCCAGGGAATGGCGCCGGTGGCAATATTGCGGAGCACGGCGGCGCGGCAGGCGGCCAGGCCGTCGTTGCAAGGAAAGAAGGCAGTCAGCTGTTTGCCGTGAGGCACGAGATAGTTGAAGGAAACGGGCTCTTTGCCGTAGTGGCCCAGAAATACAAACTTCCCGCGCAGGCGGGCGAGGGGAAAGGCCAGATCGAGACAGGCGGGGACGCCGCTTCCTTCAAAGACGACGTCAGCGCCGCCGGGCTGGATTGCGTGTACGCGTTCCGCCAGCTCGTCGGGGGTCAGGCCGCCGGCGTTGATGGTGTACTCGGCGCCCATCTCTTCGGCCATTTCCAGCCGGCGAGAGTTGAGATCGATGGCGATGGTGACGGCACCGCGCAATCGCGCCGCGGCCAGGGCCCCGAGGCCGATAAGTCCGACAGCATGGAAGGCGACTACGTCGCCCAACTGGACGCCGGCCATGTCGACGGCGTTGTAGCCCACCGAAGGCATGACGAAGAGCGCGGCGGTTGCGTCATCCACGTCTGCGGGCAGATGTTCAACTTCGGCGTCTTCGGGCATGAGTGCGTAGGACGCGTGGGTGCCTGAGCAGATTGTGAGCGGCTGACCGTTGAGGGTCATTGGAAGGTAGTTGCGGCGGTAGTATACCTTGTCGCCCGGTGCGAACTTGCTTACGTTGGAGCCGGTTTCCTCCACGTAGCCCACGGCCTGGTAACCTGTACAGATCGGGTATGGCCCGTAGTCTATTTTGTTGCGAACTACTGCGAATTCGGTCCCAACGCTGACACCGGACCATGAACAGCGTACCAGCAGGTCGTTCGACCCGAGTTTGGGGATATCGAATTCCTGCAAAGAGAACTCTTGTTGGGCGGTGCAGATGAGTACGCTACTCTTCATGTTGGGCCGATCCTCGAGCAATTGAGAGATGGTCTGTGGTTGCGGGGTGACTTGCCGATCACCGAGAATTTCTGTGACGGGTAACGAAGAAGATCTTCCGGAAATCTCAAGTAATGGCAGGGTACTAAAGCAGTGAAGAACTGTCAATGGTGGGTGGGGGGTGGCTCCGGGCAGAGGGCAGGCATAAGGCCTGCCCCTACGGGAGCGGTGAGGGGATTGGGAGGGTCGGCGCGGGTGGCGGGGCGAGGGCTGGCACAAGGCATGCACCTACGGGGACGGTGAGGGGATTGCGAGTGACGGCGGGGAAGGCAGTGCGAGGGCAGGCACAAGGCATGCACCTACGGGGACGGTGAGGGGATTGCGAGAGGCGGCGTGGGTGGCGGGGCGAGGGCAGGCACGAGGCCTGCCCCTACGGGAGCGGGGAGCGGGGATTGGGAGTGGTTTAGCCGTTGCCGGTGGATTACTTATGTTTGCCCCGTTTGGGATGTTCTTTGGGCCATTGAAGTCTGGTATGCGCGCGGGTTCTGTGAGAGAATGTCGTTTGTCTTGCAGCCCGTGCGGGTTAACTCGAAGAGGCTGCGAATGTGTAAGAACTCGGAAGTTGCTTTGTCGGAGTGAGGTTATGTCCGATAGCGTGGGTGCGGCGGCGGGAGCGGCCGGTCGGGCCAAGACGGAGGGGGCAACCTGGCGGGGCCGCCGTCTGGTTTCAGCTGTCATCCTTGCGGCGTTGACGGTGGCCGTTGTGATGCTGCGTCTCTACAGACTCGACGAATTGCCGGCGGGAATCCAGGTCAGCGAGGCGTTGAACGGGGTGGACGCGCTGCGCGTTCTTGACGGGGAGCACGCGGTGTTTTTTCCGTCGGAGTTCAGCGGTCACGAGGGGCTGGTTGTCTATCTGATTGCTCTCTCGATCACACTGCTGGGTCAGACGGACCTGGCGTTGCGCTTGCCCACGGCGCTGGCCAGCGCGGGCACTGTTTTTGTCGTATTCTGGTTGGGCCGGTTGCTGTTTGGCAGAGATGAAACGGGGCGGCCGACTGCTTGGCGCGGCATCTTCATTGGGGGCGTTGGCTCCTGTTTGATGGCAGTGTCGATTGGGCAGACGGTCCTGGGGCGCACGGTCTTTCGAGCCAATCATTTGGTCCTGCTGCTGTCCCTTTGCCTGGCATTGCTGTGGTGGGGTTGGCGGGAGCGAAGCTGGTGGGCGGTGGCGCTGGCCGGGGTCTGTGCGGGGTTGGTCCAGTACACGTATATTCCGTCGCGGTTCACACCGTTTCTTTTCCTCGCCCTTGGCTTGAGTTTTCTCGTACCGCGAAGATGGGCAGAGTCGAGGAACGTTCGGTCGGAGATTCCCTGGGTAATAGGTTTCGGGGGTGCGGCACTCCTGGTTGCGGCGCCGATATTTGTCTACTTCGCCTTGCATCCTGAACATTTCTTCCTGCGCAGCAGTTCGCTCTCCGTTCTTCAGCCTGAGATCAACCGGGGAAACCCTTTGGGGACCTTGATGGAAAGTGTAATCGGGCATCTGGCAGCCTTGGGATTCAAGGGTGACGTGAGTTGGCGTCACAACTTTGGCGCTTTGCCAATGCTCAATCCGTGGGAGGCGTTCTTTTTCTGGCTCGGCGCCGGCTTGTGCTTGTGGCGATGGCGGAGTCCGGCTTGCAGGCTTCTACTCCTGTGGGGGGTTTTCCTGCTCCTGCCGGCGGTGATCGCGGTCGATTATGCCCCAAACACACTCAGGATGCTTGGCGCCACGCCGGCCGTCTACCTGGTCCTGGCTTTCGGCCTGTGGGAGGCCTTTGCGTTTGCAAAGGACCGGTTCTTGCCGAACAGAGCGTCGGTGAGTGCTTGGGCTCTGGGAGCCGTGTTGACGGCAGCAGTTTTGGTGCAGGGCGTAACTACATTCCGCAACTATTTCGAAATCTGGCCCTTTGAACGGGGCGTCCAGTTTGCCTATGAAGTACCGTGGTCGGATTTTGCGCGTACGCTCGACACCTTGCCTTCGGCGGAGGGAGAGATCTACCTGGTGCCGAACTCGCTGGACCACCCCAGCCTGGACTACATTTACAAGGGGGCCGCTTCCGTTTTCTACTTTCCGCGAGAGACAGTGGACCTGGACTTTCTGGCGAGAGAGGTGGAGAGTGCGATCGCGGCGACGGAGAATCTGAGTTCTGTGAAGGTCGTCCAACTGAACAACGTCCACGTGGGCTGGATTGGCAATGATACTGGACGTGTAGCGGTACTGCTGGGCAAATATGCGCAGCAGGTCGACACTGAGCATTTCAGCGACTTCAGGATTCACAACTATACCAACGTTTCGATGGAACGACGCTGGACATTCTATGAACGGTTAGCGCCATTGAAGGTCGAGTATGACGGCGGCATCTCGCTCATGGGATTTGCCCTTGGTCAAGGGGAGAAGGAACACTCTGTCTCCGGGCAGTTTGAACTCGGGAGGGACAGGCCCTTTTGGGTGGCGTTGAACTGGGAACCCCTGCGGGCGTTGGAGGTGGATTACTCTGTCTCGCTGCGTCTTTACAGTGCTGAAGGGGAGGTGGTCTTTCAAGAGGACGCGCACTTGTGGAATCCGCTGCATCAGCCCACAAGTAGCTGGACGCCGGGTGAAAGGACCGAAACCCTGTTCCAGTTCAGGCTTCCGTCGGAGATTGCTTCAGGCAGCTACGATCTCAGACTCATTGTCTACAATATCGAGGATTTGGTGCCGACGGTCCAGGTTGGCGTGTGGGAACCGGAGTTCAGTCTGGCAGATGTAGAGATTGGAGAAGCTGGCGAGTAGTCGTCTCGTTACAATGCGGGCAGGGTATTGACGTGATCCATCAGCCTTTCTGATCTGTGAGCCTGTTTGCTGAGTTGGAATGGCCTTGCCTTCAGGCAACTTTTTTCGCCAGCAGGGCAGCCTACACGGCACTGCTTTTGGCTGGCTGATCGGCGCGGCGGATGCTATAATCGGGCCTGGCCCGGAGCGGCTGCCACAGCGTGAGTCAATTGTGAATGCTTGCCCTGGCGCTTGCAGATATAAGTGTGAACCGGGTGCCGCGGTAACCTCTAAGCTTCTCAGGCGAGTCTTTTTTGGTGGGGGGACCTAAAGCCCCGGTCGTTCGGACAGAGAGGAAATTGTGTGACTGATTTGGATACAGCTGGGACTGCAATCGGGACTTTTCTGAACGGGTTGGCGTCGGGGGAATCGACGCCGGGAGGCGGTGCGGCTGCGGCTCTGACAGGCAGCCAGGCTGCGGCGCTGCTCAGCATGGTGTTGAACTTCACGGTGGGGCGGAAAAGGTACGCGGCGGTGGAGGAGGAGATGAGGGGTCACCTGCTGCGGACTGAGGAAATGCGCAGGGAACTCCTGGCATTCGCGGACAAGGACGCCGAAGCGTTCGGCGCGGTGTCGGCGTGTTTTTCCATGCCGCGAACGACCGAGGAGGAGAAGGCGGCCCGAACCGAGGCTATGCAGGCCGCGCTACGAGGGGCGGCGGAAGTGCCGTTCGCGATTGCCTCGCTATGCGGAGAGCTGTTGGAACTGGCCTCACCAATCGGCGAGAAGGGCAATCCCAACGTCGTCAGCGATGCGGCAACGGCTGCGCACCTGGCGCATGCTGCTCTCCACAGCGCGCTTGTAAACGTCGATATCAATTTGAAGTGGCTCAAGGATGACGCTTTTGTATCGAAGATGGAGAGGGAGGCAGCGGCCTTGAGAGCATCTGCTGAGGAAAGCTATTCTGCCGCACGCGCTGCGTGCACGGAGACCCTGGGCGTAAAGATATGACCGCACAGCTATTGAATGGCCGACAACGAGCCAAGCAGTTGCAGTCCGAACTGTCCGAGAGTTTCGCAGAGGCGGCGGCCGCCAGCGGCGTTCAGCCGACCCTGGCCGCCCTTCAGGTTGGCGAGGATTCCGGGGCGGCAGGCTACTTGCGCGCCATCCGGCGCGCCTGTCAAGGGGTGGGCGTTACATTGCGACCCATCAAGTTGCCTGAGCAGAGCAGCCAAGGAGAGGTCCAGGCTGCGTTGACCGAACTGAACAGTGCCGATGACGTACACGGAATCATGGTGCTGGAGCCTTTGCCGGACCAGGTCGACGGTACCCGGCTGGTAGAATTCGTTAGCTCTGCCAAGGACGTGGACGGTGTTCACCCTCTGAATGCGGGTAGGCTGGCCGCGCAGCGTGAGCCGCATTTCGTGCCGGCGACGCCCGCCGGCGCGATCAGGTTGTTGGAAGAGGCCGGCGTGGATTTCAAGGGGAAGAGGGCAGTTGTTATCGGGCGCAGCGATATTGTGGGCAAGCCGATGGCCCTATTGCTGCTGCACCGGCACTGTACTGTAACGATCGCACACAGCCGGACCGAAGATTTGCCGGGTGTTGCACGGCAAGCGGACATTCTGTGCGTAGCGGTGGGCCGGCCAGAGATGGTAACCGGAGAATGGATCAAGCCGGGGGCGGTCGTCGTGGACTTCGGTACTACCTATATCGGAGGGTCGTTGAAGGGCGACTGTGAACAGGCCAGCGTGGAGGCGGTGGCTGGCATGTTGACGCCCGTCCCCGGCGGAACGGGCCCGATGACGAATGTGATGTTGATGGACAATCTGCTCAGCGCTTACCGCCGTAAGGTTCCAGCCGACGGTTTCTAGTGCCCGAGGATTTCAACACTCTTCTGGCGCGGGTGATGGTTGAGCTCGCTCTCCCCAAAAACGTTCAGCAGGTCCTTTACAGCAGATAGCCGGGTTTGCAGACGAGGCTCTTTGCACGCCCACTTTCCCCGCACCTGGTTGCAGACCAGCAGCGAATCACCCCAGATACTCAAGTTGGTCGACCCCGGATCTATCTGAAGTTCCACCATGCGGTCGCGCACTGCTTCCAGGGCGGCGATGAGCGTGTCGTACTCGGCTTCGTTGTTTGTTGACTGGTCCCCGAATGTCAGTTGGACGATCTCGCGGGGGTAACCGGGCCAGTCGAGCGCGAAGCTTCCATAGCCGTTGCCGGGATTGCCGCGGCTGCCTCCATCGTAGGTGATTCTAATCGGTTCCTGCGGCGCCTGGGACTGCGAGGACATCTCTGCAAGTGGGGCCGAATCCTGTTGCGGTTCGGGGACGGCAAGGGCGGCGCCGCTGTCAGGAGGGCGCGTTGCGGCTTTGCGGGGACGGTCGGCCGGTCTGGGCGGTCTGGGCTCAATCTGTTGGCTGCCGGCCTGGCTTTTGTCTCTTGCCGAGGCCTGCGAAGGTACTGCGAGCGCAATGTGCAATGGGTCCCGATCGGATAGCAGGTTTTCGGATTCAATCAGCCCCATTGCCTTCAATTGACGAAACAGCGCCCTGCGCTGGCCGGGCGAAAGGCGTCCAATCTGGATGACAAGTTGGTCCAATGTTGGATTCACGTCAACTGATCCTTACTATCGGCGCTCCTCATTCCCGCCAGCGGGACAGAGGCGGGTCGGGCACTCATATTCACTGGCTGGAGGAAGAAGGATGGGGGTGAAACGGGAACGTGCTCGCGGCCTTCAGATCATCCAGGAATCAACGAGGACCGTGGATGCGTCAGCTCGCTATGCCGGCTGGCGATCTTTCTTTTGGGCGGCCTTTGCCTTCTCCCAGAGGAAGATGAGGTTTGCCTGGTGGAAGTTCTGGACAAGCCCGCCAAGGGGGATACGCGTGCGACCGAACTCCTCGATGTCGTGACTTAGGAGCTCGTTCCTGTTCGCCCCTTGGGACAGGAGTTTTTCGACCAGTGCCTCTATGTCGTTCAGATATTGTATGCTCTCCTCAATGCTGGGCGTAACCTCGCCTCGCAAGAGGATATCGCCGTGGCCCTGGACGATCGTCTCCAAATTGAACTCGTGCAGACTGTGCAGCGACTGTTTGAATTTCTCTATGTCGGCGAGCGGGGAGGCGATGACCGGCACGGGCATCATCAGGTCGCTGGCGAATAGTACTTTTTCTTCGCGTACGTGGACCACGCACACGTCGGGCCCGGGACCAGGCGCATGCATGATGTGGACGGTCTTGTCTCCCAGCCGAATAACCGATCCTTCATTGAAGATAATTTTGGGCAGGCGGATCTCGACGCGCATGAGTTCGGCCGTATGCTCTCTCGCCTCCTCCAGGGCTCGGCGTCCGTAGCGAACGAGCAGGTCGCGAGCGGACTCGTGGGCGATGAGCTCCGCTTCGGGGAATAGACAGGAGCCGTAAACATGGTCTGCGTGGCTGATTGTATTGACGAGGTAGCGAATACCGGCGGGGCAGACTTGCCTGGCGAATTCGATTATCTGCCTGGTTTCCGAGGGGAAGGGCAGTGTATCGATGAGAATGCCCCCTTCCGGGGACACGACGAGCCCAGCGTTCACCTCCGCGTAGAGCGCACTGGTGAAAACCCAGGTATCTTCCGCAACTCTTGTGCGCGTAATCGCCACTCGCTACATCCCTTCCGCTATCGCTTGGCCAGGGCAGACGTCAAAAAGGGAATTATACCACAGACAGGCAAGAGGGACGCAATGGAACGGTGTATTGTTTGCATCCCTGATTTGGGGTGGGAACGGCCCGGCGGGGAATCGGTGGCGGCGGCGGCTGAGATTGAGTACCCTCTTTTGACGAGACGCAGTGCGTGTGCCTGGCCTGACCTGGAGGCGGCGTTCGTCCGTCGGGGGTGCGAGGACCGGCACATGGCTGCCGCTACGGGGATCTGATGGGACTGACGGGACGTGGTCGGGCTGGACGCCTTCGAATAGGCCCTGTCACCAATATCGACACCCGGTCGACGAGGGATGTTGTTGGCCGGGGGCGTTGCGGGGGCGGAGCCCCCGCACAAGGGAGGGCCGAATAGGCCCGACCGCCCGGAAAAGCAGTTTTCAGTTTTGAGTTTTCAGGTAACTACTAAGCCTGAGAGGTATCAGGGATGAAGGGTTGGTCAAGAAAGGCG
>WTGY01000153.1 GCA_011523365.1 Caldilineaceae bacterium | reverse complement strand
GTAGAGTTGAATCATTGACCAGGCTGGACTCAACGCTGGTCAGACGAGTCTCGCAGAAAACCTGAGATGCACCCTTGTGGACTCAGTCCTTGCACCGACTTTCGTGATGCGGTACAGTGAAAGGTACTTTCCTGTGAAAAGGGCGTGCCGACATCCCCTAGTCAGCATCGAATTCCAAGTTGGGCAGAATCTGTCAGGAGACTGCTGCCTTTTGCTTGAACACGATTTTGTCACGAAGTACACTGATTGGCATGTCCACGATTGTTGACGTGGGTATTTCTGTCGCCGGGACTCGTAATGCAGTTCTTGAAACAGGGAAGAATCGCGCCGGTCTGTAGTGTGGAAGGTAGTTCATGGATAGCAGCGTCATTAGTACGGGAATTATCGCATAAATTGATGGAGGTCTCGGACGGAAAGTGTTACTTTTCCCTTTGAAGCGGCTGGCGGCGCGCTAGAGTTTCAGGGGACGTCTAATGAGGGTGTTTCTGAATCAGAGATAGAAAGCGTTTGCGACCAAGAGGAGTTTGCTGCTAGAGGGTGCAGGAGAGTTCGATGAGGTTGGGGTTACAGCTCGTATTGCTTTCACTCGCGCTGCTTTGCCTGTTACAGATCGTTTCAGTTTCGGCACAGGAGGGCGGCTATACATACATCGTTCAGCCAGGCGACAGCTGGCCTCTGGTGGCGCGGCGGGTCGGCTTGACGGTGAGCCAACTGCAGGAGGCAAACCCGGATTCCGTGCGTCCGAACGGGTGGCTGATTGTCGGCGAAAGTCTTTTTGTCCCATGGAGTCCGGATGGCGATGAGGAATTCTACATCGTCCAACGGGGAGAAGGCTGGATCTCAGTGGCCGAGAAGTTTGGCGTGCCCGTCAATCTATTGCAGGCGGCGAATCCTAAATCAGTACGCCCCAACGAATCGCTGCTCGTAGGGGAGAGACTACTGATCCCGGTTTTCCTCTCGACTCCGACCCGCGTGCCGACCCTGGTGCCGACAGTTGTGCCAGTTGAAACGCAGGTGGAGGGGCAGGTCAACGCGCCGACGGAGGGACCATCTCCTCTCGTTACGCCAACGCCAGTCCTGGATCTCCTGTCCATTCTCTCGACGGACGGTGAGCCGGAACCATTCTTCATGCCTCGTATCAGCCTGCCTTTGCCCAGGCGAGTGACCTTACCATCGTGTCCAGACTCGCATGATGACCTGGGCCAGACTCTGACCGACCTCTTCAGGATTCCAACGTCCAACCGCCACGCACAACTGACCTCATTTCTGGCGGATTGCGGAGCCGAGTTTCGCACTCTGGTCAACGCCGATCTTACTTCCGATAACGTGAATGACGCCGTTCTCATATTTGCGAATGGAGAAGAGGGTCGAACCGGCGCAGATGCGCGGCGAGGGGGCGAGACTGGCGCGGACCATCAGGAACTGATGATTCTTGACGGGGGAGAAGGCCACTCGCTCAGCTATAAGATCGCCGCGACCGGAACGATCGAATTGCTGGCAACGCAAGACATTAACGCCGACGGTCTGACCGACGTCGTGTGGACGGATACGGTATGCGGACCGAATTCCTGCTTCGTCACCGTGCACGTGCGCAGCTGGGATGGCATAGAATGGCGGGACTGGACAAAGGGTACGATAACAATGGCTGGCGCCAGCGTATCGTTGACCCCCAGCGACAAGCCGGGCAGGCCCAATGAGATTCGTCTGATAGGGGGCCAGTACGCCGGGGCCGGCGCCGGCCCTCAGCGGGCGCGGCTTGCTGTATGGGCGAGCACGGACGGCGCACCGTACGCCTTAAGCAGTGAAAGGATGATGCCCAGCCACTGCCTCTACCATACGGTTGTTGATGCCAACCACGCCATGACGAGCGAGTTGTACCTCGAAAAGGCACAGTGGCTCTATATCGATGCTGCTGAGAACCAGAATTTGCAGGCATGCGGTGAGCGCAGCAACGAGCTTGCCGAATTGCGTAGCTTTGCTCTCTTCCGCCTTGCTCTGATTGCGGGCTATGAATCGAAGCCTGAGTTGGCCGCGAAACGAGTGGAGAGACTAGCGTCCACGTACGAGAGACAGATCTATGCGGAAGTGGGCGTTCGGTGGTTAGCCGCGTACCGACAGAGTGGGGATGCCAAAACGGCTTGCGAGGCGGTTAACAATTTCGCCGAGGCGAACCCTGAGGTGGTAATTGTACTGGCCGAATACGGTTACGCCAATCCAACTTTTGCCGCCGAAGACGTCTGCCCATACCTTGAAATCCAGCAGGAAGAAGAGCCTGAGCCACGGCTGAACGTGACCGAAGGACTGCCAGTCTGCCCAGAAAGTACTACAGAGTATCTCACGGTACTTCCCGGAGTCATCGATGAATTGAGCGCGAGGCAGAGTACTGTCGAAGATTCCGGCGGCGAGAGGCAGGAGGGTGGAATCCTGAAGCTGAGGATTTTCCTCGACGCCTGGCTACAGGCCTGTGATGCGTTGGGCAACGGCCGTGGGGGACTGCTAATCTACGATCTGAACCAGGATGGGCTGAAAGATGTCATTGCGATGCCGTCAGTTGTCAGCGATGAAGGATACGGGCCGGGCGGGGCGGACGGTGTTGTTCTAATCCTGCACCGGCGGGATGACGGCGGCTTTGAGACTGTCTACACACCAGAAATAGAGGGACTACCCAGCATACTGGCGATTGGTGATGCCAACGGAGACGGCCGGGCGGAACTATTCTGGCAGCTGGAGCGTTGCACTACGTTTTGTCTGTTGACAGTAGAAGCCGTTACGTGGAATAGCGAAACGGCAGCCTACCAGTCTGTGATTGGGCCGGGCGCCACGGTCGCTGAGGGCACTGTCCTGGTTGACATTGTCGAAGACGAGTCATCTGATCTTCCTCGTGTCCGTCGCCTTTGGTTCAGCGGCGGCGTTAGCGGCAGGGAGGAGAAGGGGCCGGTTGTTCCGCATACGGAGATATGGTACAGCATGGACGGCTCGCCGTTGCGTCGGCACACGTGGTCCTATGACCGCGCGAACGAAGCCAGCAACTGCCTGGGACTGCGATTAATCGAGGCGAATATTGCTCTGCAATCGGCGGGGCCAGAGGGGAACAGGGCAAGCTATGCGACTGCCATCGAGTTGTACAAGGATGCGCTGGAGACGCCAAACTTGCAGCCATGCAGCGTTCAAGGGACGGACCCTGAAGAGGAAATGGCGCTGCTAAGGGGGCTGGCTAACTTCCGGTTGGTGCAGGTTCTGACGCTCAACGACCAGCGGTCAGAGGCTGAGTCTCTGCTGGAAACGCTGGAAGAGGAACATCCGGAGGACCGATACACGGAAGCGGCGGGCGCCTGGCTGGCCGCCTACACATCGGTCCCCAACCCGGTGGCGGCCTGTGCTGCAGTGATGTCGATTTTCCTGGACAGCCCGGAACTGTGGCAGATCACCGAGGAGTTTGGGCGCGATCACCCTTCGCTGAACATGCGCCAGGTCTGCTACACACCAAATAGCGGCGAGGAGTTTGAGTTCCGTCTCACTCCGAACTGGTAATGACCGGCGAGCCGGCGTCCATGGCCTCCAGCAGCATCATGCCGAAGCCCTCATACAGGCTTGGGAAGAGAAAGGCGGTTGCGCCGGCGAAGAGCGACTCCTTATCTTCTTCGTCCACCCAACCGATGAAGCGGAAGTAGTCGGTCAGTTCGAGTTGGCGGACGAGCCGCTGCGGATCCGGGAAGAATGGGGTATCCGTTTGCGGGGGCTTGCCTGCCACCACCAGCTTTATTGCCGGATCCCCGCCGAGGTCGAGGTATCGGCGATAAGCGCGCACGATCCCCGTGAGATTTTTGCGTACGTCAAAGCCGCCCAGGTAGAGAAAGTAGCGTTCTGGCAAGACGTATTTTCGCGCCACCTGTCGGTTGCGGGAGAGGGCAGTGTCGACTTCACTACGCTGTGCGCTGTTGTTTTCCCTGTTCGGTCCGTGATAGACCGTTGTCACGCGCTCATCTGGCAGGCCGAAGTGGCGAACAATGTCCCTTTTGCTGGCCTCACTTACGGTCAGGATGGCTGAACAACGCCGTGCAGAAGAGGAGACCAAAGTGGTATAGAAACGGTTTGTCCATCCCCCGCGATACGGTGGCAGAAGAAGGGGGATCAGGTCGTGGATAGTGACGACTGTTGGTGCGGGTTGCCACAGGGGAGCCGCCCAGTAAGGTACGAGCAAGAGATCGGCGCCCAGGCTGCGGGCGCGGCGGGGCACGGTCAATTGTTCCCAGTAGAGCTTTGCCAGTTGGCGGGGGAGCGGCGGAGGCGGGACAACGAAGGCGGTTAGTTGGGAAGGGTAAGCGGCCAGCGCATTGAGTTGTTCGCTGTCCACGGGGGGGCCGGGCAACAGCAGAGTATATCTGGTTTGATTCTGGTTGTTTGCACTTTGATCCGGGTCGGGCGGCTGACGGCGGCCCGGATTGTCTGCGGCGTTTCTTTCCCTTGCCGGCGCATTCAGGGCCGCCAGATGGGGCAATAACCTGTGAAGATACTGTCCGCTGCCAGTGTTGGGTTGGCCCCAAAACCAGCCACTGACGACGACGTGCATCGGAACCCCAATAGACGGCGAATGGAAGACAAGAGATCGTGCGGCAATCTTGCCGCTAAGCCGTTGCCGCTGCCATTTTGGCCCACTCCACGGTGCGACGCAGGCCCTCCCGAAGATCGACTTCCGCTTCCCAACCTAACTCCTTTCCGGCCTTGGAACAGTCCAACCAAGTAGCACGGACCTCGCCAGTTGGGCGGGGCAGATGGCCAGGTTTGCGGCCGTACCCGGTCAGGTCCGCGAGCAGCCGGTACAGGGTATTGACATCGGTAGGGAGGCCTGTGCCCACGTTGTAGGTGCCGGTCAGATCACCTTTGAGAGCGAGAATGTTGGCCCTGGCGACATCGTCCACGTAGACGAAGTCGCGCTGCTGCCCGCCATCGCCGGTGATAAAGGTGGCTTGATCGGCCAGCATGGCCCCAGAGAAAATGGCAACGACGCCGGCCTCGCCATTGACGTCCTGGCGGGGACCGTAGACGTTGGCGTAGCGCAGGATGACGTAGGGTAGGCCATAATTCTGATGGTACAGCTCGATGTAGTGCTCGCAGCTGAGCTTGTTGGCGCCGTAGTTGTCCTTGGGCTGTGGGGGGCTATCCTCGGTGAAAGGCAGGGGCGGGGGACTGGGGGCCAGGCGGGCTCCCCTAACGCCTTCAGTAGCAGACTCGATCGGCAGTCGGCCTTCTCCATAGACCGCGCCGCCGGTACTTGCAAAGATGAACTTGGAGCAGTTGTAGTCTTTCACCAGCTCCAGGAGATGCAAGGTACCGATAATGTTGACCTCGGCATAGGTGATGGGGTCTTCCATACTTTCGCGTACGTTCGCCATAGCGGCCTGGTGCACCACAGCCTGAGGACGTTCGGCCGCAAAGAGATCGGCGAGACCGGCTTGATCTCGAATGTCCACTTCATAGAGTGGCACATTGTCGGGGAGATTGGTTCGTTTGCCAGTTCGCAGATTGTCGGCTACAACGACCTCGCAATTGGTTTTGCGAAGCCAACGCACGATGTGGCTGCCGATAAAGCCTGCACCGCCTGTAACAAGGGTTTTCACTAAGCGCTCCTGTACGGAAAGTTCCGATCCAGAGAGTTCAGTATAAGGAGTTCAGGCAGTTTGCGAAAATCAGGCTCGTTGCAGGGAAATGCCTGCGACTGCCGGTGCGTCGTCGTGGAATTGCGTTTGAACCGGAGAGAGGGTCTCCTCGCAGGGTCGCGCAAGGCCTGGAATCTTTGCAGAGCCATTCCCAGCATTTGCGTTTCCAACAGGCAACCGTATACTTCTTAACTTTGGTGGCAGACAGAGTGTCGTTTCGCTGACTTGAGGTCAATGTTCGATATTCAGTGCAGAAGGAGACGGGTAGGGAATGCTCATTCACAACGCGACCGTTCTTACTTTTGACAGTTCCAACCCCGTCCTGGCAGGTGGCGGTGTCTATGTACGCGGTAACGAGATCGCGGACGTTGACGAGAGCGGGACTTTGCTGGACCGCTATCCTGAGGCAGAGAGGTGGGATGCGCAGGGCAAGCTGGTGATGCCAGGCATGATCTGCGCTCACACGCACTTCTATGGGGCATTTGCCAGGGGAATGTATATCCCAGGGGAGCCGGCCAAGGATTTCCCCGAGATCCTACAGAAACTGTGGTGGCCGCTGGACCGATCGCTGGACCTGGGGGGCGTGCAGAGCTCGGCGGAGGTCTGTCTCTTGGATGCCATCCGTAACGGCACGACAACTCTGATCGACCACCACGCCAGCCAGAATGCCATCTATGGGAGCCTGGACGCAGTCGCCGAGGCGGTAGAGGCCAGCGGGCTGCGGTCGGTGCTCTGTTACGAGGTGACAGACCGGGACGGTCCTGAGGCGGCGCGGGCCGGGATTCGCGAGAACGTGCGCTTTGCAGGGGCGGTGCGAGGTACACCGCTGGCGGGGCGGATGGCCGCCACTTTTGGCTTACACGCCAGCATGACACTCTCGGACGAGACTCTGGAGGCCTGCCGCGCGGAGAGCGACCGGTTTCATGTTCACGTTGCGGAACACCCGGCTGACGCCTGGGACAGCCTGAGCCGCAGCGGCAAACGCACAGTGGAAAGACTGCACGCGTTCGGCATCACAGGGGGCGAAAGCATCTTCGCCCATTGCGTTCATATTGACAGTTGGGAGATGGAGTTGCTGAGGGAAACGGGGACGTTCGTATCGCATCAGCCCCGTTCAAACATGAACAACGCGGTGGGCGCGGCCGATGTGCCAGCGATGCTGCGGGGAGAGATGCCGGTCGTACTCGGCAACGACGGTTTCAGCAATGACATGTTCGCCGAGATGAAGGTGACCGATCAGCTTCACAAAGTTGCCAGCGGGGACCCTCGAACGCTGGGCGCGGATAAGGTGCTGGAGATGGCGGTTTACAACAACCGCAGGCTGGCCAGCGTTTTTTTCGACAAACCGGTTGGCATTGTAACCCCCGGGGCTTCTGCGGACCTCATTCTGCTCGACTACCACCCTACGACGCCTTTAAACAGCGACAACCTGCCGTGGCATATCCTGTTCGGCATCAGCGGCGGACACGTGCACAGCACAATCTGTCACGGCCGGGTTCTGATGCGCGATCGGCAACTGCTGACGCTGGATGAGGCGGAGATCAGCGCGCGCAGCCGGGAGCGTGCACAAGAGACGTGGGAGAGGTTCTGGCAGTCGTAACGCTCGGCGCTACTATGATGAGAAAGAGGAGATCGCAATGACCAAACCAACGCTCGCCATAATTGGTGGTACGGGCGAGGAGGGTTCTGGCCTGGCATTACGCTGGGCGGCGGAGGGGTATTCAGTACTGATCGGAAGTCGCAGCCGGGAGCGTGCCGATGCCGCAGCGGCAGAGTTGAGGTCAATGTTGCCGCCTGAGCTCCCGGCGCGAATCAGCGGCGATTCAAACGCAGGGGCGGCGAACGCGGCGGATGTGATCGTCCTCAGCGTCCCGTACAGTTCGCAAACTGGAATCCTGGAACAGATCCGGGCGGGTTGTCAGGGAAAAACAGTGGTGAGCGTGGTGGTCCCTTTGAAGCCGCCGCGAGTGAGCCGTGTATGGCGTCCGCCGGGTGGTTCGGCGGCGGAAGAGGCGCAGTTACTCTTGGGAGAGGAGGCGCGCGTCGTGGCTGCGTTTCAGAATATCAGCGCTACCCATTTGAAGGAGCTGGAACACGCTGTCGACTGCGATATCCTCGTGACGGGTGACAACGGAGCGGCAAAACAGACGGCGATAGAACTGGCGCGGGCGGCGGGAATGCGGGGTATTGACGCCGGTCCGCTGTCAAACAGCAGCGTCAGCGAAGGGTTGACCGCGGTGCTTATCGGAATCAACATCCGCAATGAGGTGAATGGCAGCGGTATCCGGATCACGGGCGTGTAACAACCGGGCTGTCGAGAAGACCTCCTACCAGAAGTAGCCCACCAGCAACGATCATGAGCATCGGGGATGTCATCGCCGAACTGGGCCGGGACAAAGGCTTTATGGCCAACGTCACCGCCTGGGAGACGCTGCCTGCCCGCGCCAGCCAAATGGTAGAATTGCCGGAAGAGTTGCATCCAACGCTGCGGGAGGCGCTGCAGCGCCGGGGAATTGAGCAACTCTACAGCCATCAGGCCGAAGCCGTAACTTCTGCACTGGCAGGCGACCCCTCAATCACAGTCGTAACTCCCACGGCAAGCGGAAAGACGCTCTGTTATGTTTTGCCGGTGCTGCAAGCGCTGCTCAGCGATCCCAAAGCAACGGCGCTGTTCCTCTTCCCGACGAAGGCGCTGGCCCACGATCAGCTGGCGGAGATTGGAGATTGGATCGGCGAAGTTGCCGCTTTGGACGGCGCAGACGCGGACGGGCTGGCCGGTGCGGGCTTCGTCGCGGCTTACGACGGCGACACGCCGTCTGCGGAGCGCCGGCCGATCCGGCAGAATGCCCGAGCCGTTCTCTCCAATCCGGACATGCTGCACGCTGGAGTCCTGCCCTATCACGGCGAATGGGCGCGCTTTTTCGCAGGGCTGCGCTACGTCATCATCGACGAAATGCACAGCTATCGCGGGGTATTTGGCAGCCACGTGGCCAATGTCCTGCGCAGACTGCGGCGGGTGGCAAACCACTACGGCAGCCATCCCCAGTTTCTGCTGACCAGTGCAACGATCGCTAATCCACAGGAGTTGGCTGAAAGCCTCAGCGAACATCCAGTCAAAGTCGTTGACAAAAGCGGCGCGCCGCAGGGAATGAAGCACATTGTCTTGTACGCGCCGCCTCTATTCGACCCGATTCAGGGCCTGCGCCGGAGCAGCGTACTGGAAAGCCAGGAGCTGGCGGTCCGTTTTCTTCGGGGCGGGTTGCAGACGATCGTCTTCGGACGGGCGCGCCTGACGGTGGAACTGCTGCTCGGCTACATTCGGGAGGGGTTGCAGGGCGATGGGGAGGGGGACGGTCCTGTTCAGGTCTCACCCGGGTCTGTGCGCGGCTATCGAGGGGGCTATCTGCCGCAGGAACGCAGGCAGATTGAGTCGGGTCTGAGGCTAGGAAACGTTCGGGGAGTGGTTGCAACAAATGCGCTCGAACTGGGGATTGACATCGGCCAGTTGGAGGCGGCGGTGATCTGCGGCTATCCGGGAACAATTGCGGCGGCGTGGCAACAGTGGGGCCGGGTTGGCCGCACGACCGGAGAGTCTATGGCGGTCCTGGTAGCGACAGCCGGGGCGCTCGACCAGTATGTGGTCAATAATCCGCAGTATCTCCTGCAGCGGTCACCGGAGAGGGCTCTTGCGAATGCAGACAACTTGGTTCTGCTTGTTGACCAGATGCGATGCGCGACGTTTGAACTACCGTTTGCAGAAGGGGACAGGTTTGGGGAGTCCCCTTTCACTGGCGAGGTACTGGAGCTGCTGGCTGAAGAGAATAGCGTGCAGCAGTTCGGTAGCCGCTTCGTCTGGCGGGGAGAGGGATATCCTTCGCGGCAGTTCGGCCTGCGAAGCATTGGCGGCGAACCTATAGTAGTTCAGGCGGGAAGTTCGGACAGGGCGACTGAATCCGGCAGTGGAGGCAGGGAGAAGTGGACGGGCGGGCGGCGCACGACTGACGCAGGCGTGACACCCAGACAGAATGAAGAGCGGTTTACGGTTGTAGGAGAGGTGGACGCGGCCAACGCGACGTTACAGGTGCATGAGGGGGCGGTCTACATTCACGAAGGGCGCAGCTTTCTGGTTGAGAAGCTGGATTTGGAGGAGAGACTGGCGTGGGTCTGGCCGGCGGAGGTCGAATATTACACTGAGGCAAGCGGGGAGACTGAGATTGAGGTGATTTCAGTGCATGGGAGCCGCGTGAGCGGCGGTGCGAAACTGGGTTATGGGGAGATTTTCGTGACCTCGCAAGTGACGCAGTACCGACGAGTGCGGCGGTTTACGCATGAAAATCTTGGGATTCTGCCGCTTGACTACCCGCCGACGACGCTGGATACGGCCGGGTATTGGCTGGAAGTAACGGCTGAAGCACAGGGGGCGCTGATGGAGGCGGGGGACTGGCGGGATTCCCCCAACGACTACGGTCCTGACTGGCAGAGGCAACGCGCCAAGACGCGTGAACGAGACGGCTACCGCTGTGCCGAGTGCGGCGCGGCGGAGACCCGCAACCGCCAGCATGACGTGCATCACCGGGTCCCTTTCCGAGTCTTCAATTTCATTCCGGGGTTGAACCGAAACGACCTGTTGGCAAACAGTCTCGAAAACCTGGTGTTGCTCTGCAGGCGCTGCCACCACCGAATGGAGGCGGGCGTGCGGGCGCGGACGGGGATGGACGGGGTGGCATATGCGCTGGGCAATCTGGCGCCGCTGCATCTGATGTGTGACCGGCGCGATATTGACGTCGCCATTATTCGACCGCAACTCGAGAGTGCGCTGCTATCGCACCGGCCACCGGCAGTTTCGCCACCGTCTCGGGAGGAGCCAAATGCTCCGCGTATCTACATTTACGAGCGCATTCCTGCCGGGATCGGATTCAGCGCGCAGCTGTACGAGCGGCACGACGAGTTGATGGCGGGGGCGGCGGATTTGATCCGCAGTTGCGGGTGCCGTTACGGATGCCCCGCGTGTGTGGGGCCGGTGTTGCTGGTGGACAGCGCGCAGCTGTCCGGCGGTCATGATTCCAACAGTTCTTTTGCAACCGCCAAGCACAGCGATTCCGGCGAAGAGGTCCAGTTTTGGGATGACATGAAGAGTCAGAGCGAGGCCCAGATGGAACCGCGGCCGCTGATGGAAACGAAACAGTTGGCGCTGGCGCTGCTGACTGCGCTGGCAGGCGATTGACTTCGGAAGAGCCTATTCAGCCGAACAGTGGTTCGTCTTTCCGCAGGGGCGAAAAGGAGCGTCGGTGAGCGGGGCAGGGGCCTAGTTTGTCGATAGCAGCGAGATGGATGCGGGCGGCGTAGCCTTTGTGGCTATGGAAGCCGTAGCCGGGGTATTGCTTATGCAGCTGGCGGAGCCGCTGGTCGCGATGGACTTTGGCGAGAATTGAGGCGGAGGCGATGGAAACGATGTGCAGGTCGCCTTTGGTGAAGCTCAGCTGGGGAAGGTTGAGAGATTTTAGCTGGACCCAGTCAAGGAGCAGGTGATCGGGGGAAGGCGAGAGGGCCTGGACGGCACGGTACATGGCGAGGCGGGTGGCGGGGGCGATGCCGCGGGCATCGATTTCTGCGGCTGAGGCTTCACCCAGCGACCAAGCGGCAGCTTGCTCCTTGATGCGTTCGGCCAGCTCTTGGCGACGCGGGGGCGACAGCAGCTTGCTGTCCTGGACTTCGGCCCAGAGCCCGGCGCGCCTGGTTTGTGCGGGCAGAATTACGGCGCCGGCCACAACGGGACCGGCGAGCGCGCCGCGTCCGGCCTCGTCAAGGCCGGCAACGCGGGCGAAGCCAGCGCGCCACAGTTTTCGCTCTTCCGCGAGGGTAGGATAGAGCTTCTTAACTTCCCGATTTTTTTTGCTCAACTCCGTTACGATACCACGTGGTTAGCGGTTTGTGCAGTTGCAATGGCTCTGAAAGGGGCTTAAGACATTCAGAACAAGCATCGGGAAATTGCAGTCTTCGGCGAACGATTTTTGCAGGAAACGGCCGGGAAATCACATGGTCGATGTGCGATTTTTGCCGCCTGCGCTTTTTCCGAGGGACGTCCTGAAAAATACACAGGCGACGTGTAATTCGAATTTTCGGCAGAATTTCCCTCAAAAACGGCTTGCGATTTATACACGCGATGTGTAGTTTGCCCAGAGATTTACACAGGCGATGTGTAACTCCCGTTTGGCTGAAGCTTTCTCCGCAGAAGAGCCACTCTACTTCCAAAGAATCTCCACGTCCTTGCGCGGTTTGAATCCGAGGATGCGTTTTGTCTTTTCGTTGCTGAATTTGCCGTGAGGCATGTCGGCGAAGACGTAGAAGACTTCATTGCGGGAGGGCAGCGCGTCGAGATCGATGTCCAGCCCGAGGGTGAAGACTTCGGCCGAGTTTTCCCAGGAGATAACGTAGGGCGCGTAGCGTTCGCCGGGTTGGATGGCCGCAGGGTCTTTGAAGTTGTAGAAGAGGTAGTGCTGCACGCTTATGTCGTGATGCTGGGTGAAGACTCGGCAGATCTCCAAGCCCATGGCCTTGGTAAGGGCGTAGAGGTTGGTCCCCGGTTGAGGCGGGATGTCGGGGACGATATCAAAGTCATGGATTTCTGTGATATGGCGTCCGGCGACGGTGTAGTGCGGGCCGGTGCTGATGACGCGGCGAATGCCGTGGGTAACGGCGGCCTGCATCATGTTGTAGCAGCCGCGGGTGCTGACGTCCCAGGCAGTTTGGCGGTCGCGGCGGAGGACGGAAAGGTTGACGATGGCGTCCATGCCTGTGGCGGCGGCGACGACGCCGTCCAGGTCGGAGACGTCGAGTAGGAGGAATTCGCCTGGGAGATCTTCTTGCGGCGGGTTGATGTCGGTGATGCGCAGGTTGTGGTTGGGCGCCAGCTCGCGGGCCACGTAGGGGCCAAGCATGCCTGCGCCGCCGAGAATGAGTACGTTCATTATGCTCTTTCACCTATGTGAGTAATCGACCAGGCTTCAGCGCCGCCTTCTTCGCGTGACCTGTGTTTGGTGGCGAGCGAGGCTGGCTCGGCGAGGGCCTCGTTGACGGCGACGGCGACGGTCTCGTTGGACGCTTCTCCCAAGCGCAGGACGTTGACGCCCAAGCTGCCTTCGCGGGCGAATTCACGGCTGACCTGCTCGGCCATGTGCTTTGTGAGGGTTGGCGGCTGGGTGGTGGGCAGAGGCCGCCAGGTTTCGGTGACGCGATAGCCTGGTGGGTAGGCAGACATGAGTTCGAGTGTGCTGAGGAGGATGACCTGCTGGACGCCTTCCTCGGCGGCGGCCATGAGCAGGTTGTAGGTACAGCGGGTTGCGGTGTCGAGCTGGGAGCTGACGTCCTCCTCGGGCAGGGGCTCCGCTGCGTGGATGATGGCGTCGATGCCGCGGGTGAGGAGGTTTGTAGAGCTGTCGTGTCCCAGTTCGGAAAGGGCAAATTCGTGCTCGGTCTCGACATGGGTCCGTTCGGTGAGCCTGACCTCGTGATTTTGGGCCAAGTGGTCGGCCAGGGCTATGCTGCGATCGTGGCTGGCCGATGTGATTAGTATTCGCATTTTTTCTCCTTTGTTTATCAGGCTGAGGCGCCGGAATAGAAGCGGATGCCCACGCGCCAGAACCAGCGGGATACGATGAGCATGGCGACGGCCAAGGCAACTGTACCGACGAGGTTGGCGTCGGTGATGCGGCCGCTGACGGCGGAGGCAGGGACGGTGGTGGCGAAGGCGACCGGGACCAGGAATGTCAGCACGGCGCGCAGCCATGCGGGATAGATGCTGACTGGCCAACGGCCGGCTTGCCACATGCTCATAAAGATGACCTGAATGTTCTCGACCTTGACGAACCAGAATGCGCAGGTGCTGAGCATAAGCCAGAAGCTGTAGATAATCAAGCCGCCGCACAGGAGGGTGACGGCGAAGACTGCGGTTTCGACCAGACCGAGGCGGGCGCCGAGGCGCAGGAGCGCGATGCCGAGCACGGGCAGGGCGATTAGCACGTCGACGAGCCGCCAGATTTCAACACTTTGGATGCTGACCAGCACCTGTGAGTCGGCAGGTTTGGTGAGGGTGAAGTCGAGGGTGCCCTGGCGCACGTCCTCCATGAATTTGGTCATCGAGGGGCGGATGATGGTGCGGATAAGGCCGCCGATGAGGAAGTAGACGCCGACCAGCGCCAGGAGCTCCTCGGGACGCCAGCCGCCCAGCGTGTCGGTATGGCTAAAGACGACAGCCAGCCCGCCGAGGGCCACGCACAGATCCAGGGCGGATTGCACGAGACTAATCCAGAAATTGGCCCGGTATTCCAGTTCACCAAGGATTCCGATACGCAGGTAGGTGGCAAAGAGGCGAATGTAGAACATGGTTTGAGGTACGTGTCAGTTTCCGAAGGCGGCGTAGCGCTTGATTCCGGCCCGGTAGATGAGCTGCATGACCAGGTAGCCGGCGAGCAGCCAGAAAAGCTGTGCACCGATGCCGATGAGCAGCTCGCGTGGCGTGACCTTCCCGAGCAGGAGTTCAACGGGGAAGGCGAGGATCCAGCGGAAGGGCAGGAGGTTGGAGGCGCGCTGAACGATCTCCGGAAAAAGGGTGAGCGGTGCCAACTTTCCGGAGAAAAAGAGCAAAATGACCATATAGGCCTGGTTCATGGCGTCGATGCGCAAAGTCCAAAAGGCGACCATGGCGAGGGACCACTCCCAGTAGAAGCGCATGAGGAAGGCCAGAATCAGCACAGGAACGAAGGCGGCCAGTGACCAGTATGTAGGCTGCCAGGAGGCGTCGAAGAACCAGGCAAGCAGGAGGACGGTGGGCCCCATCACGATCAATGTCAGGAATTTGTAGCCGATGTTGTCGGCGATGTCGCTGTGGATGGGGTGGATAGGCTTGAGGAGCATTGCCGAGAACTGGCCCATGCGGATGCGATAGACGTATTCCCACATGATCCAAGTGAAGGTCCCGTGACTGACCATCATCATGGCGATGAAGTAGACGACAAATTCGTTGGTGCTGTAGGTTCCGACGGCGCCGCCCTGCTGCTGGGAGACTGTGCGCCATACGACCAGATACATGAGCGGCTCGATGATGCCGCCGAGGAGCCAGATCAGCATCGCGATGCGATACTGGAACATCATCATAATAGAGGTGCGGAAGTAACCTCTGTAGATCGGGTAATAGGCGAACATTCGTTATCCTGGGCTCAGGCACTCCTGGGAGGAGGGCATGGAAACTGCCGGGCGGCCGCGGCGGGCACGCTTCAAGGGACGCGGCGGACGAAACTGAGGGCAAAAGGCCAAGGCGGGCCAACAATGGTTGTCAATGCCGGCCATATTCATTGGTTGGGTCACGGTAAATTGAATGATAGTGGCCATTACTGGCGTCAACCGGGCCGCGCGTCAGGAATTCGATTATCAGAACCGGGCTTTGGATTCGGTAGTAGATGGCGCCGGAGCCATCGATGGGCCCGTACCAGGCGAAGTAGGTGTCGTCCAGACGGGCCTCAATCTCCCGCATGCGCATCGCTGCGTTGTGGGGCGGAAGCGTGCCGACCCAAAGGGACACCAGATTGAGCAGATCCTGTTTCTGGGCCGAACTCCAGCCACTTGCCTGCGACCCCTCCAGTTCGGGGATCACGCCGTCCCGGCCTGCTCCTGTAATCAGACCACTGGGGCGACGCGAAAGGAAAACGGCGTCATGCGGGGCAGCGGACAGGCTGTTTACGAGTTCCAGTCCGGCCTCAATTTCGCCGGCGAAGGGCGCGACTGTCTCTGTTTCGTCGCTTGCGCGTTCGCCACCATGTGCTGGGAAGGCACGTGCTACAGCGTCTGCGCCGAAAACGGCCGGTTCGACACCGATGAAGGCGGGGGACATGGTAATGCGGTCGTTTGAAATCGACATGTTTACAGCTAGGTGATGACCGCCAAATTGCCATGCCCACGGCTCTGTTGGCGTAGGTGTGCCGAAAAAGGCAAGCCAGTAGTTTCCCTCGCTCAGTCCTGAACGGGAGGCCCGCGAAGATTCGGCCAGAACCAGTTCGGCGGCCACGACGGCGGTCACTGTGTCGAGTCCGTCTGCACTCATCGCGGTGGAGAGAAATGCCAGCATGGCATTGAGCTGAGCTCCGTCCAGATCTCCGATGCGGACGCCATTGCGGTCGAAGGGCAACATGTCGGCGGGCAGGTTTGACCAGTTGGGCCGCTTGTTGCTGTCAAAGGGATGGAGGGCGGCTTCGTGTTGTTGTTCATCCAGGAGCTCGATGAAGTCTAAAGCGGCGCTGGCAATTGAGGCCAGTTCTTTCTCGCCCGCGTCGGCTGCGACATGCTCATCGGTCTGTGACTGTTCGTCTGAGTCCGCGTTGGCTGAGGGAGAAAAAGACCCTTCTGTCCCGTCCGAGGATGTAGGGGTCCCGGCGGCCGAGAGCGTCGGTAGTGACTCTGCGTTCGGAACCGGGCTAACGCATCCCCCCAGAAGAATGACCAGGAGGAGCAGGGAGGCCAGGGCAGTTCTCAACTCTGGACGCAGGCAGCAGTTCATATTTCAAGGGTTCTAGGCGCTCTGGGCCTGCTGCGCTTCAGAATCATCGGTCGGGCTTGGTGACTGGCTGAATACGTGCTCGATCACGTCATCGATTGGCGGGTCCTGCACGGTCAGGTCGGCGACGTCGAGCTCGGCGAGCAGGCGACCGGTGACGGAGGCAGTTTCGTCTTTGGGGATGCGCAGGGTGACGCGGCCCTCGCTCTGGGCCATCAGTTCACCGTAGTGCGCCAGCGGGCGGCCGTTGAGGCCGTTCTGCAGTTTGACTTCGACGGTTTTGAAGGGCGCGAAGCGGTCGGCCAGGCCTGTCAGCTCGCCATCGTAGAGCAGTTTGCCATGGTGGATGACGATGACGCGCTTGCAGAGGGCTTCGACATCGGCCATGTAGTGGCTGGTCAGCAGGACGGTGGCGCCGGTGTGTTGATTGTAATCGGTGATGAATCGGCGGATACGGCGCTGCATGGTCACGTCGAGGCCGATGGTCGGCTCGTCGAGGAAGAGCACGGATGGCCGGTGGAGGAGCGCGGCGGCGATTTCGCACTTCATGCGCTCGCCGAGAGAGAGGTTGCGGGTCGGCTTTTGCAGCAGCGTCTCCAACTCCAGAAGCTCCGTCAATTCTTCGACGGTAGGGCGGTACTGTGCTTCGGGGATACGGTAGACGGCGCGGTGGAGTTCGAAGGTGTCGATTACGGGAATGTCCCACAAGAGCTGGTTGCGCTGCCCCATTACCAGGGTCATGCGGCGCAGGTAGTCGCGGTTGCGCTCCCAGGGGCGATAGCCGAGGACGGTTGCGCTGCCGCCGGTGGGATGGAGCAGGCCGGAGAGCATCTTGAGGGTAGTGGTCTTGCCGGCGCCATTGGGGCCGAGGAAGCCAACGATCTCGCCTTCGCTGACGGAGAAGGAGATTGCGTCCACGGCATTGACGTCGCGCGTCTTGCGCTTTACGAGACTGCGCATGGCGGCGACCAACCCGGCTTCGCGCTCGTTGACAGTATAGACCTTGCTCAACTGGTCGATCTGGATGACAGAGTTTTGTTCCACAGTGGGTCAGTTCTCGTTGGGGTCAGGGCCGGCGGTCACCAAGGTATAGGCGTCGGTGCGCAGGTATTGCGCGGCGACGCGCTGGACATCCTCTTTTGTAATGGATCTGATCCGGTCCTGATAGGTCTGCAGGTAGTCCAGTCCGAGGCCGAACCATTCCATATTGAGCAGGATGGAAGCGACGCCGTCGTTGGTTTCCAGGCGCAGTGGGAGAGTACCGGTCATGTTGGCGATGCTGTCGGAGAGCTCATCATCGCTGACCGGTTCCTGCCCGAGCCGCTCGAATTCGTGAAGGATGCTGTCAATGGCCTGGTCGACGTTCTGGGGGTTGACGCCGGCGAAGGCGACCCAGGGCCCGATGCCGATATCGGCGTCGAGCGCGCTGTAGCTGTAGTAGGCGAGACCCTGGCGCTCGCGCACATTTTCTCCCAGGCGTCCCATCATGCCGAACTGGCCGAGGATGTTGTTGGCGACCTGGACGGCATGGTAGTCGGGATGATTGCGGGGGATGGCGAGGCAGCCGATGACGACATCTGACTGGACCTTGCCGGGCATGGGAAAGGTCTTGCGCTGGACGCCGTTGGCGCCGGTCACGGGGGGGATGGTATGGGCGGGGGGAGGCGGTTCGACGGCAGCGGGCCAGTCGCCGAAGTGGGATTCGAGCAGCGCCACCACTGCCTCGGGCTCGACATCGCCGCTGACGACTACAATGGCCTGGTTGGGACGATAGTGATCCTGGTGGAAGCGGGCCACCTGGTCGCGGTTGATTTCCTGGACGGTCTCGATGTAGCCGGACGTGGGCAGGCCGTAGGGATGGTCTCCGTAGATCATTTCGTTGAAGCGGCGGTAGGAGACGCTGCGCGTGCTCTGTTCGCGCTCCTGCAGGCGGACGAGCCGCTGGTTGCGCACGCGTTCGATGTGTTCGGTGGGAAAGGTGGGCCGCTGCAGAATATCTGCCAGGATCTCCACCATGAGCGGGAAATCTTCGACGAGGCTCTCGCTGCCAAAGTTGGTGACGTGGGTGCCGCCGCCGGCGCTGACGCTGGCGCCGACGGATTCCACGGCCTCGTTGAAGCGATCGAAGTCGTAGCTGGCGCTGCCGCGGCTTACGAGGGAAGCGGTGAAGGAGGCGAGGCCGGTCAAATTGCCCGGCTCATCGACGCTGCCGGCGCGCAGGGCTCCTTCCAGCATGACGACCGGGGCGGATGGATTGGGTCGGACCAAAATGGTGATGCCGTTTGCGGTCTGGACGCGATGGATTGTTTCAGGGCCAATCGTTGTTCGTCCGCCCTCAGCAGCCAGGGCCAACTGGGCGTGACTTGGGAGAGAAAGGGAGCAGTTTCTATTCATCAGGTATAGCGTTCCTCTATCGGGCTTGGGTCAGTTCTGCTACAAGAATGTCGATTTCCGTGTTGGGGTCGGCGCCGGTCTTCATGGCGAAGTCGGACGAGAGGAGCCGGTCAAGGATCCCTTCCAACTGGGGGAGGGCGTAGTTGCGGCTCTGGGCCATCGCTTTCTTGACGGGAAAGGGACTCTCGCCGACACGGCCGGCGACGTCGTATTCGTTTCCAGGGACGCGGGCGGTCTCGTCCTTGACCTTGATCATGATGCGGTACTGGCGGGTGATCATGGTCAGAAGGTAGAACGGGTTGGCGTCGTTGCGGCGCAGCGCGTAGAGGGCGCGCATCGCCTTACGGCCGTCGCGCTGACCGATAGCGTCGGTCAGATCCCAGATCAGGGCTTCGCTGGTATCGCTTACGAGGCGCTGCACGTCGTCTGCGGTGATGGCGCGGCCGGCGGCGTAGGAGCGCAGTTTGTCGAGTTCGAGGGTCAGGCGGCGCAGGTCGGCGCCCACGAAGGTTGCCAGCATTTGCACGGCTCTGCCATCGATTTGGATACCATCGCGGCGGGCGGTATTTGCGATCCAGGCGGGCAGGGCGCGGGCGTCGGGCGTGTTCAACTCTTCGATCGCCAGTAGCCCGTCCTTGCCGAGTTGGTCGAGTCCGGCGAGGCTGTCCAGGCCTCGCCAGATCGCGCGCCGTTTGTCCAGTTTGTCGTCGATGAAGACGAGATCATTTGAGAGGTTCGGATCAGCGAGCGCTTCCAAAACCTGGCGCGCTTCGGCCTGTGCAGTCCTGTTGGGCGACTTGGCCGAACCGAGTCGGGACTCGAGATTGGCGAGGTAGCCGCGCACGATGATCAGGCGCCGGTCGGCGAGGAAGGGCAGTGCGCCGGCATGGTAGAGTATGTCGCTTGCGTTGGAGCGGGCGCCTTCAAGTTCGGCGATGTTCAGCGAGGCCATTTCGGCATCGCCGAGGGCTTGCTTCAACTGGCCGAGACGCTGCCCCAGCAGAAACTCATCGGGCGCGAGGAACAGAAAGTTTGTCAATACGTTACCAGTCTCGGAGGCTGCGGCCCCCGGTCATCATTTGTGTGCAAAGGTGACACGATAGGCCTGACCGCGCTTGACTGGGACGACCTGGGCCAGCACGCGGTTGCCAATACTGGTTAAGGTAGTCAGCCGCTGTAACCGCATCCCCAGCGGCGTTGAGACCAGAAGAGCAAGCGTCATGAATCCAACCGTCACTGTCAATCTATCGAGGAGTGTCCTGCCGCTGCCCGGCCGGAGCCGGCTTGGAGACAGTTCGGGAGCGGCTTGATTTCCTTCCTTTTCCAAGTGGAATGTCCCATTGGGCGGTTGAAGAGGGGAACGCCGCCAATCGATGCTGCCGAGAAATGCGGCCGCGGTCACCAGGAGAATCGTGGCGGTCAGGTTGGTGCCGCAGTTGGGATGGAAGGCCAACTCTTCTTCGCCATCCTGAAGGCGCTGAATCGCTTCGCGGACGGCCTCTTCGATGTCTTTGCCGGACAGCTGCCCGTAGAGCGTGAAGCCCCAGGGGTCGCTCATGCCGGCGAAGACGCGGCGGGGGAAGCGGGCTGCCAGCAGCTGGATGGTGGCGTGTTCGATGGCGTGATGCTGCCGGGTCTGTTGGAGGATGGCGGCCAGGGCCCCAGGCATACGCGGCTACGCCTCCAGGAGTTCTTGGGCAGCGCTGACCACGGCGTCGACGGTCAGACCGAGATTGGCGTAGACATCCTGCTGGGGCGCGCTGGCGCCGAAGCGGTTGAGGCCGATGGCGGCGCCGCGGGCGGGGTCGTTGCCGACCCAGCGCTCCCAGCCCTGAGTGACGCCGGCTTCGACGGAAAGCTTGAGGGCGTTCGACGGCAGGACGTCCTGCTTGTAGGCGGGCGTTTGGGCCGAAAAGAGCTCCCAGCTGGGCAGGCTGACGACGCGGACGGCAGCGCCGTGCTCGGCAAGTTGCTGGGCCGCACTGTAGGCGAGCTCAAGCTCGCTGCCGGAGGAGATGAGGGCCAACTCGGATTGGGCGCCTGATGCTCCGTTGCTCTGGTAAAAGACATATCCGCCCTGGGCTGTACCGGCGGCCGCGGCGACACCGGCGGCGGAGCGATCGTAGACGGGGAGATTCTGGCGTGAGAAGATGAGCGCGGTGGGGCCGCTCTTGTTTTGCAGGGCAGCTTTCCAGGCTTGCGCCACCTCGTTGGCGTCGGCAGGGCGGATGACGGTGAGGTTGGGAATGGCGCGCAGGGCGGCCACCTGTTCGACGGGCTGATGGGTGGGGCCGTCTTCGCCGACGCCGATGCTGTCGTGGGTGAAGATGAAGATGACGGGCGCGCCCATGAGGGCGGCGAGGCGGATGCTGGCGCGCATGTAGTCGCTGAAGACGAGGAAGGTGCCGCCGTAGGGGATGACGCCGCCGTGTAGAGCCATGCCGTTGAGTACGGCGCCCATGCCATGTTCGCGCACGCCGAAACGGAAGTTGCGGCCGCTGTAGGAATCGGGCTGAAAGTCGGGGCTGCCGCTGATGATCGTCTTGTTGCTGGGTGCAAGGTCGGCGCTGCCGCCGATGAGGTTGGTGATGACGGGCGCGAGGGCGTTGAGGGTATCGCCGCTGGCGTTACGGGTAGCCGCGCTGCCGCCGCCGTCGAAGGCGGGCAGGGCGTCCTCCCAGGCGTCGGGAAGCTGGCCCTGCAGCATCGCGCTGAGCTGGGCGGCAAGGTCCGGGTGGGCGGCGGCGTAGGCATCCCACAGTTTGCTGTCGTCGGATTCGAGCCTTTTGCCGCGTTGGACGGCCTGGAGGCAGAAGTCACGCACGTCGTCGGGCAGATAGAAGGTTGGTTCCTGCGGCCATTCGAGGTTGGCCTTGGTCTGGGCGACCTCTTCGTCGGGGAGCGCGTCGCTGTGCATGTCGGGCTCGCCCTGCTTGGGGGCGCCGAAGCCGATGATGGTGGTGCAGCCGATGAGGCTGGGGCGGGGGTCCTGTTTGGCGGCGGCGATGGCGGCGTCGACGGCGGCGCCGTCCATGCCCTCCACCTTGAGGACGTGCCAGCCGTAGGCTTCGAAGCGCTGGTACTGGTCCTCGGTGAAGGTCAGGTCGGTGTAACCGTCGATGGTGACGCGGTTGTCGTCGTAGAGATAGATCAGTTTGCCGAGGCGGAGATGGCCGGCGAGGCTGGCCGCTTCCTGGGCAACGCCCTCCATGAGGTCGCCGTCGCTGACGATGGCGTAGATGTGGTGTGAAACTACGTCGTGGCCGGGCCGGTTGAAGGTGGCGGCGAGCCACTGTTCGGCGATGGCCATGCCGACGCCGTTGGCGAAGCCTTGGCCGAGCGGGCCGGTGGTGGTCTCGACACCGGGTGCGTGGCCGTACTCGGGGTGGCCTGGGGTCATGCTGCCGTACTGGCGGAAGTTTTTGAGCTCCTGGATTGGGAGATCGAAGCCGGTCAAGTGGAGCAGGGAATAGAGGAGCATGGAGCCGTGGCCAGCACTGAGAATGAAGCGGTCCCTGTTGTGCCAGTCGGGGTTGGCCGGGTTGTAGCGGAGATGCCGGCGCCAGAGGGTCAGGGCGGCGGTGGCCATGCCCATGGGCAGGCCGGCGTGTCCCGAATTGGCGGCCTGGACGGCGTCCAGTGCGAGCATGCGAATGGTGTTGACAACGTTTTCTTCCAGTTCCGGGTCGAGGGTTGGGCTTTCGAAAGGCAGGGACGCGGCGCCCTGACCGTTAGTATTAGGTGACATCGGTGGCAGAATCCTTAGGGTGAATGGTAGCTTTCAGCCAGCGGAGCGTCGGGAACGCATCGGCCGCAAAGGTTACTACGGATTATAGCGCGATCGCAGGAAGATCGAAAGATTGTGCCTTGTACAGGTCCGAGAAGAGGCCGCCACGCTTCAGCAGTTCTGTGCGGCTGCCCATCTCCACGATTCGGCCCTTGTGAATCACAATAATGCGGTCTGCGTTGAGGATCGTGGTCAGCCGATGGGCAACGACGACGGCGGTCCGTCCCTCGCGTGCGTTTTCGAAGGCGGTGCGGACCTTTTGTTCTGTGAGGGCGTCGAGTGCGGAGGTGGCCTCGTCGAGGAGGAGGAGCCGGGGGCGCTTGAGGAGGGCGCGGGCGATGGCGAGGCGCTGGCGTTCACCGCCGGAGAGCGTCAGTCCGCGTTCGCCGATGACGGTGCAGTAGTCGCGGGGCAGGCTGGTGATGAATTCATCGATTTGTGCTGTGCGGGCGGCTTCGGTGACGGCGCCGGCATCCTCGTCAGTGCGGGGATAGTTTACGTTGCGGCTTATGCTGTCGTTCCAGAAGAACAGGTCCTGGGACACGAGGCCGATCTGACTGCGCAGCGAGGTCAGGGAAAGTTCCTGGAGATCGATCCCGTCCAGGTTGATGGTGCCGGACTGTGGCGTGTAGAAGCCCATGATCAGGTCGATGATGGTTGACTTGCCGCCGCCACTAGGACCGACGATGCCGACGAACTCGCCGCACTCGATGCGGAAGGTGAGGTCGTGTGCGCCGAAGTCGCCGCGGCCGTAGTCGAAGGAGACGTTCTTGAAGGTCAGTTCGGCGCCGACAGTAGGCGGCGCGCTTTCGACGCCTGCCTTCTGTGATGCATCTCCGGGCGACAGGACCTTGACGCCGAATGGTTCGCGGGGGAGGGCAAAGAGGGCATCCACCTTTTCGGCGTTGACGCGGGCCTCCTGCAGATTGACGTGGGTGCCCAGGAGTGACTGCAAGACGGCGTAGGCTCGGGGCAGGTATGCGGCAAAGGCAACGAGACTGCCTATGGTCAGCCGGCCCTGAATGATCTCGAATGCGCCGTAACCGAAGACGAGGCCGGCGGCGACGTAGTTGACGGTTTCGGGCAGGACTATGCGGATCAGCTCGTGGAATGCCGTGATCCTCGCTTTGATGCTGCGATGCTTCACAAGCCATTCCTGCCAGCGCGATTTTTCATAGGGCTCGGCGTTGAAGGCCCGGATTGTGCGCATGCCGGGGAAGAATTCGTTGAGGTAGCTCTGGCCTGCCTCCAACGTATTGGAGAAGTTGCGTTCAAGGATCTGGGCATGTTTGCGCGTTTTGCGCGTGAGGAGGTAGGAGAGCGGGAAGGCGAGCAGCGCCAGAAGGGTGAGGCGCCAGTGGAGCGCCGTCATGGCGGCGAGCGTGCCCAGAAGGAGGATTGTGCTCATTGCCAGCGGCAGAAGGTGGTTCCCGACGAAGACATCGCCGATTCTGCCGCAGCTGCGAGTGAGGCGATGAAGATGCTCTCCGGTCTTGAACTGATCGAGGTCGGCGAGGCGGACGTGCAGGAGGTGGTCGAACAGGTCGCGTCGCAGGCGTTGGGAGACGCTTTCGCCGATGTAGGCGCGCAGGTAGTGGTTGGCGGCATTGAGGCCGGCACTGAGGACGGGCACGACTACCATGCCGACGAGGAGGAGGCCGATCAGGCGCAGGTCGGCGGTTGGAATGGCCGTGTCGATGAGCAGCTTGAATAGGAAGGGCTGGATCAGGCCGACTGCCGTGCCGATGAGGGCGAGGGCGACGAGGAGCGTAATCCTGGGGATCTGCTTCTTCAGCTCCTCCTTGATGAGAGGAAAGGAGGTTCTCGGTTCTTCGGAATTAGCGGACGGGGACATTGGGTTCGCCTAGCGTCGGCTACTATGGAAGACGGGCGGTCACGGCAGAAATAGATTCTAACATGCGTGTCAAGGGAAACTATAGAGGTCAGTGGTCAGCGGTCGGTGGCTCGGGACTTCTTGTGGGAGTAGGTACTGCTGGCCAGACATGTTGATGGGGGGGCACAAGGCCGGCCCCTATGGGAGCGGGACGGAGGACGGGACGAAGCACGGCCGCCGCGGGTGGGCACCGTCACAATGCCCTCAATCTCACTGCGGCGCGAGCAGGACCGGGGGCGTTGCGGGGGCGGAGCCCCCGCACAAGGGAGGGCGCTTGCGCCCGACCGCCCAAAAAAGCGAGGAGAGAGGGAAGAGGAGTGAGGAGAGAGAACTGCCTTTTCCTCTGACTCAGAGTTGATCGCGAGATAGGTGCGGCTCCGCTGCGACCGGAGGCATGGGAAAGTTCGCCCCCTTTTTGGGATGCTCCCCCCAAATTAACCCCGTTTGACGAGGCAGACTATCTCTAGTATTATGGCGTGCGGAATCAGATTCCGCAACTACCCCCTTATTCCTGTGGTTGCGGCCCAGTATTCCATCGTCCTTCCGGCAAATGGGCGACGCAGCCTTTGCTTAGCTTGTTGTTTAGACTGAGCGTTATACTCAGCGGCCTGGCAAAGTAACAAGATTTCGTAAGGATTGTTGTTACTTTAAGACGCCGCTGATGATAGTCATCATATCTTTTCAGGAATCACATAACATTATGACGGACAAGAGGCATCGCACAGTCGTTGCCGTAGAAAGAGCAGTTGATGTTCTTCTATATTTGGCTAAGCGATCTATTCCCGCTGGTGTGACCGACCTTGCTAAAGACCTCAACTTGAGTAGAGGTGCGGCTCATCGCTATTTGACCTCTCTCGTTGAAAAGGGCTTAGCAATCCAGCATCAGGAAACTGACAAATATTCTTTAGGGCCATCTGTGCTCATTTTGTCTCAAGCTTTTCTCCACCAATTGAGCTTCAGATCTCGGGCCCTGCCCTATATGAATGACCTCCATCAGTTGTCCGGCGAGACAGTTTCTTTAGCCGTCCGCTACCAGGACCGCCGCATATACGTTGATCAGATCGAGGGTACCAATCCGCTGCGCTATAAAGCCGAGATCGGGAAGCCGTACGATTTACATTATGGATCACCTGGCAAGGTCATTTTGGCCAATCTGTCGGAGCACGAGATAAAGACAATCCTCCAAGATCCAGATCTGCGACTGCCCGCCACGGATGCTCCGGTGGACCGAGAGGCGCTACTAAAGGAACTGAGTCAGATACGAACACAGGGTTATGCAACCAGCATCGGCGAGACTCTGTCCGGCCTTAGCGGGGTCTCCGCTGTTATCAAAGATTATACTGGGGAGGTAGTTGGAACTGTCGGGATCAGCGGTTTATCTTTGCGGTTCACCCCGGAAAGAATGGCCGAGTTCGGAAGCATGGTTAAAGAGGCCGCCCAGGAAATTTCGAAGGAGTTGGGACATCTAATCGCGAATCGAGAAGAATAATGAACCAACGTCGTTTTTTGATAACCGGTGGTCATGGTTGTGTTGGGGCCTGGGTGGCCAAAAACCTGGTGCAGGCCGGAGACCCAACGCTGGTATATGATCTGGATCTCGAGCCCAGGCGGATGGCGCTACTGATGAAACCAGAGGAGATTGCCAGCATAACGTTTATCCGGGGCGATATAACCGATGGCGAACAGCTAACTCAAGTCATTGGGGAAAACGGCATTACCAGCATTATTCATCTGGCTGCGCTGCAACACCCTGACTGTCACGCTAACCCGATAAGGGGCGCTCAAATAAATATTATCGGCACCTTGAACGTCTTTGAAGCAGCAAAACGCTTTCCAGATCAAGTGCAGCATTTGGTCTATGCCAGTTCATCGGCGGCCATGGGCCCTGAAGAAGCCTATGAAGTCGTGCCTGTTCCTGATGATGCCCCCCTGTTTCCGGCCAGCTACTATGGAGTCTTCAAGGCGTGCAACGAGGAGAGTGCCCGGATCTATTGGTTGAATGAGAGGCTATCCAGTATCGGCCTACGTCCTGGGGTACTCTATGGACCGGGACGAGACCAAGGACGCAGCGCGGACCTGACAGTAGCCATTAAGGCGGGGCTAGCGGGACAGCAGTTCCACATCGACTTTGGCGGACGCATAAACGCCCAGTTTGTAAACGACGTTGCTAAAGCCTTCATCGCCTGCGCTAAGGCCGAACACAAAGGCGCGTCAACGTTTAATCTGCGCGGGACAGTGGCCTCAATCCCCGAGTTCGTGGCCGAGATCGAGCGACAGATTCCATCTGCCCGCGGACTTATCACCCATGGCCAGGAGCATATCCCCGCACCATCAGACGTAGATGACAAGGGGCTACGCGGGCTCATCGGACAGGTTCCAATCACTCCCCTGGCTGATGGTATCGCCCAGACCAGAGCGATTTTTCAACAAATGGTATGAAACGGTTGGCTAACTCCATGATCCATTTGAATGACAATGACGGGCGATTTGAAAAACTACCAGTGGGTCAGGGGACGATTGACTTTGGAGCGATAAGCAACAAACTGCTCGAAATGGGACACACGCGCCCTTATATATTGGAGATTGTCATTCCCGGCGGCACTGATGAAAATCTTCGAGAATCTAAGACTGCACTTGAAGAGTTGGGCTGGCCAACCTGAGTTTCAAGGGGGAGACAACATGACTAAAGAATCATTGACAGGTGGGGAAATTGTGGTCAGGTGCCTGGAACAAATGGGCGGGGACTATATCTTTGGAATGTGTGGTCACACCGGTGCAGCCATCCTTAGTGCGCTTGAGGATTCGAAAATAAAATTCATCAGCACGCGCCACGAGTCTATCGCTTCTCATGCTGCGGACTGCTACTTCAAGGCCAGCCATAAACCGGCCCTGGTTTTGACACACATTGGTCCTGGCCTGACCAATGCAATCACCGGTGTGGCCCATGCTGCCCTCGATTGCACGCCAATGCTCGTCATTGCTGGCGAAGTGCCGACGTATCGCCATGGCCAGGAGTCTTTTCAAGAGTTAAGCATGCATGCCGACGCCTCTCAGCACGAAATTTACCGTCCTTTCGTCAAGCGGGTCTGGCGGGTGGATCGGATCGACCTGCTGCCCTATGTCATGACGCGTGCTTTTAACACGGCTGTATCGGGCCGATCTGGGCCGGTATTGATCAGCATCCCTATGGATCTCCTGAGCACAAAGGCCGACGTGGAGATACCAGACTTGTGGGAGCATATGGCAACCGGCTCTGGGGCAAGAGGCGATGCGGCCCAAATTGCCAAAGCCGCCGAATTGTTGGTACAGGCCGAGAGACCGGTCATTTTCGCCGGGGGAGGCACGCTGTTATCCGAGGCCAGCCAAGCCCTAACAGAGCTCGCCCATTATCTGAGCATACCGGTGACGACCAGCGTCATGGGCAAAGGGATTTTTGATGAGCAGGACCCTCTGGCGATGGGGGTAACCGGAATTGGCGGAACCTCGGTGGCTAATAGAACAACCCTGAACGCCGATGTCATCTTAGCCCTGGGCACCCGATTTAACGAACATGATACCTGTTCGTGGGACTCCCAATACACATTTGCCATTCCCCCCACCAAGCTCATTCAGGTTGATATCGAGCCCGGCGAAATTGGCAATCACTATCCGGTTGAGATAGGGATCGTTGGGGATGCCGCGGCGGTCCTGAGCGACGTACTGGCAGCAGTAAAGGAGACCGAACCTCAGCGGGATGTTTCGCCCTGGGCCAAGGAGCGGCAGGCCGAGATGACAGACTGGCGGCAGGAAGCGACCAAAAGCCTGACATCCAATACGACGCCCATCCATCCGCTGCGCGTTATGCATGAGATTCGGACCCTGTTGCCCCGGGATGGCATTGTGGTGACCGATACCAGTACGTCCAAGAGCATCGCCACTTCGCAAATGGTGTGCTATACGCCCAGGACCCTTATTACCTCTGGCGGCGGCTGGGCGACCATGGGCTTTGGTCCACCGGCTGCTCTGGGCGCTAAGCTGGCCTATCCCGACAAGCCGGTTGTGGCGATAACGGGCGATGGTGGATTCACCGTTTTTCCGCAAACGCTGGCTGCGGCTGTTGAGTATGATATTCCGGTTATCTGGATCATCTTGAATAACTACGGTTACATATCGATCAGAGGTATTCAAAAGGCCTACACCGGCAGCACCTACGGCACCGAGTTCAAAGTAGAGAAAGCAAACGAGCCGTATAATCCCGACTTTGTGCAGTTGGCCCAGGCTTATGGTGTCCGGGCCAAAAGGGTAGAAAAAGCCGACGCCTTAGAATCGGCTCTTAAAGAGGCGCTGGCCGCGCAGCAGCCTTATGTCTTGGACGTGGTTGTAGACCCCGAAGCACCACTCCCAAGGTACGGAGCCTGGGATGCACAGGGATTGTACCTGGATTAGAGATTATGGGAGAAGTCGGGAACTGCCCCAGGCTTGCAAGTAAGCACGCTTGAGCCATGGGATGAAAGGCTAGCATCTCTCGCTTGTCTAAACTCAAGCCGGCTTCTCCAGCAAGCGTAAGCGACAGAGACGCATTGAACCAGCTGAAGCTGCCTTGCCACCGGAAGGCCGACATTTACGCTTGTGTTTCTCACCAGTGAAGCTAGGAGCAGGCTGTTTTTTGTAGAGGAGTAGGATCAACACAGTGATTGGGATCGGCTTGATCGGCTGTGGGGGGGTGGCACAGAGCGTACACATCCCCAGTCTTATGAAATTACAGTACCAACAGCGCCCTATTGTCGAGTTGCGAGGTGTGGTGGATGTGATTAAGGAGCAGGCTGAGATGGTGGGCCAGGCAACCGGCACACGCGCCTATCCCACGGTCGGCGCGATGCTGGACGATCCGGCCATCGATGCGGTTATGATCCTCACGCCCGAGACATTTCACGCTTCCCTCGCTATCCAAGCCGCCATGGCCGGACGACATGTTTTCATGGAGAAGCCCATTGCTACGTCCCCTTCTGCGGGTGAAGAAGTGGTGCAACGATGCGCCGACCAGAGCGTTAAGCTGATGGTGGGCTACATGATGCGCTTCGACTCAGACTGCAATAAGACGAGGGAACTCTTGAGCCAAGGACTCATCGGCCAGCCCTTAACCTGCAATTCGATCTACATATGGCCAATTGATGTGGCCGATTATTATGGATTGATCTTCAAGGCGGACAGCGATAATGAGTTAGCAGAGGCGGAAGAGGAACGCCCAAATGTTCCTGACGACGAAATCCCTCCTGGCCTGATCCGAGATACCTGCTCCCACTACATCAATCTGTTGCGCTATTGGTTCGGAGAGGTCAAGAGCGTTTGGGCCGATATTGATGAGAATAGACCTTTCATTGTGATGCGATTCGAGAGCGGCCTGCTGGCTACGCACCAGATCAGCGGTGTTGGGGAAGGCACGCGCGAGCACCTGATCACCGGTACGGAAGGCTACATCCGGACCCGGCTAGGTTATCCCCACATTCCCCTGGATTTTGGCAAGACCTCCTTCTTTTCTACACGATACCGAGAGTTACGAGAACCAGTTTTTCCTCGGGTCAATATGTACGAAGCAGAGTTGGAGCATTTTGTCCAGTGCATCCTTGAGGATCGGGAGCCTCGAAGCTCAGGCAGCGATGCTGCTAAAGATCTGCAGGTAATGCGGGCCGTATACGAAGCAGCAGCAGACAGGCGAGAGGTCGAGGTATAGAGCAAGGAAAGATGACACAGTTGGCGATCACAGGTGGAAGCCCGGTTCGGGACAAACCTTTCCCTGCCTGGCCGGTCTGGGATGATACGGAGCTAGAGGCACTCTCCGAGGTCGTACGCAGCGGTGGGTGGAGTATCTTTCGGGGAACCAAGGTTAGGGCCTTGGAGACACAATTCGCCGCGTACCAAGGGGCTAAGTATGGAGAGGCGTGCGTAAATGGTACGGCCGCCCTGGAGGTGGCTTTACGAGTGGCCGGGGTTGGAGCAGGGGACGAGGTTATTGTGCCGGCCTTAACTTGGCTGACCACGGCCAGTTCGGCTCTATTCGTCAATGCAACTCCGGTCTTTATTGACATTGAGCCTGATACCTACTGTATTGCCCCCGAACAAATCGAAGCGGCGATTAGCGAGCGCACCAAGGCGGTCATTCCTGTTCATCTGTACGGCTGCCTGGCAGATATGGATCGCATTCTGGATATCGCCCAAAGGCATGACCTGGTGGTGATAGAAGACTGTGCCCACGCGCATGGTTCCCGCTGGCGGGGCCAGGGGGTTGGCTCTCTTGGCGATCTGGGTTGTTTCAGTTTCGAGGCCTCTAAGACCATGACTTCGGGTGAGGGAGGAATGATCCTCACCAACGACAGGGAAATGAGCGAGCTTTGTCATGCCTACATTAATTCCGGTCGGTTGCGGAAGGGTGATCGCTCAAGCCAGCAGGTGCTGGGCCGGAACTATCGTCTGACTGAATTTCAGGCAGCTATCCTGCTGGCTCAATTGAACCGGCTGGACGGACAAACGGAACAGAGGCAAAAGAATGCTCTTTATCTGGATAAGGAGTTAGGCAAGATCCCTGGTATCAGCCCTTTAAGACAGGATCCGCGGGTAACCAGGCAGGGGTTCTATGCCTATGTATTCAAGTACAATGGCGAGGGTTTTCAGGGAGCGTCGCGCGGACAGTTCATAGCCGCCCTTTGTGAAGAGGGTATCCCTATCAGCCCTGTTTATGAGCCGGTTCCCTTATCCGTCCTGTTTTCGGGCGCGGCATACCGGCAGTTGAGTCTGCCAGTGACGGAGCAGGCCAGCTACAGTGAGGCCGTTGTCTTGCCTCAGGCTGTCTTACTGGGGACGCAAGCGGATATAGACGACATTATCGAGGCAATACGAAAGATTTGGCAGCATGCGGACGAGCTGGAGGACCTGGAGTTGGAAGAGTATAGAAATGTCGTGGACAGAGGGCCAGATTTCTATACGATGCCAGCAAAGCCTTTAACATAGGCTCTATAGAACCCGATCAGGAGAGGAATTTGGAACCTGTTTTTGAACGGCAACGGGCCACATTGCTCATGGAGCAGCAAGGTATGGACCTACTCCTGGGTATCGGCAGCCACAATATGGGTTACCTGAGTGGATATTGGGGGCGGTCTCAATACGCTGAATTCCTGGTCGATGGAGAGCCTAACTTTGTCTTGGCTGCGCTTCCCAAAGATCCTGATCAGGCCTCGCTCTTCATCGCCCATGTGGCGGCCAAAGTGGCGAACTGGATGGAGGAGCAACGATACTACGGACGCAGTCCTCATCTGGATTCTCTCGCCCCTGGGATCTACCATTTTCTGTCAGACCTGGAGAAGGACACGACCCTGGCGGAATGTCTGGCGACAGCTTTAGCCGAACTCGGGCTGCCGGCCGCGACGATTGGCCTGGATCTGGACCACACGCCAGTCAATTTGTTTCAGGAACTGAGAGACGCCTTGCCACAGACTACCTTCGTCGATGCTTCCAGCCTGTTCTGGCGTCTGCGCATGGTGAAGTCAGAGGAAGAGATCAAGCGGATCAGGAAGGCGGCCCGGGTAGGAGAGCTGGCCATGCAAGCGGCATTCGACGTAGCCCAGGAAGGGGTACGTTGGGGAGTACTGTGGGATGCCATTGAGCAGACCTATGAGCAAGAAGGCGCCGAGCATGTCTTTATTCACCTTGGGTTTGGCCCTAAGGCCAGGCAAGACGGTGCGGAGTGGGAATACGAGTATGTTCAGTCAGGTTGTTACCTGCCGAAAGAGACAGGAATTGCCAGGGACAAGCTGTTGTGGCGCGGCGACGTAGGGCGGATCGATCTGGGATGTTTCGTGGAAAAGCCCTACCACTGCGACTTAGCCCGGGTGGCCGTGGTTGGCGAAGCGACCGATGAAATGAAGCGGGTTTATGCGGCTATGGTGGAGTCCTATCGTAGGATTGCGGCAGCAATCAAACCCGGCGTCGAAGCCGCACAGCTTTTCCATATTGGCTATAGACCGTTGGCCGATGCAGGGTTGCAGCCCACGGTTGTCCTGTTGGGCCATGGGCTGGGGGTGGATACCCATGAGCCGCCCTGGTTGTTGCCGACAGATCATACACCCTTGGAGGCCGGCATGGTTTTGACTATCGAGGTGGTCGTCTATACCGATCAGCTGTGGAGTATGAACCTGGAGGACATGGTGTTGGTGACCGAGGAAGGTTGCGAGTTTCTAACCACCTGGGGTCATATCGATGGTCTACCGCAAATGGTGGTTTTGTCTTGAACAGTTGAATGAAGGAGGTTGACAGATGACGCTTGGTCTGGGAGCTTGCACTTACACTTACGTGTTTGACCACTCCTGGGAAGCTACTTTGGAGCGTCTTGCCGCTCTGGGATTCAAGTGGCTGGAAGTTATGACCGCCCCACCCCACATCTGGCCCAGGGATCTAGATCCTAAAGCCAGAGAAACGCTGCGCCGGCAGATTGAATCCTATGGGATGCACGTGATTTCCAGCCAGCCGGCGTGGCTGGAATTAAACCTGGTCGCCTTCAATCCGGGTATTAGAGAGGAAGTCGTGAAGCAGATGAAAGAAAATATCGAACTGCTTCATGACCTTGGCGGTAAAGTCCTTGATATCTTTCCCGGAAGGCGGGAGGGTCTGGTTGCCCCGAGTATGGAGACGGCCTGGGCTCTGGCCAAGGAGATCATCTCAGCTTGCGTAGAAGATGCGGAACGCTATGGGGTCACACTTGCTATCGAGACAGTACCGCGCGGCTTTATCGAGACGGGGGCGCAGGCGGCCCAGATGGCAGAGGAGATCGGCAGTCCCGCCATAGGCGTGTGTGTTGATATAGCCAATGTCAATGCAGTCCAATCTCCGATAGCGGCTTTAGAGGAGGCCAAGGAAAGGCTTGCCCTGGTGCATCTCTCCGACAACTATGGCGAGCATATCCATGCACCCATAGGCGAAGGCAATGTCGACTTTGCCGCGGTGGCCAGCAAGTTGCAGGAGATTGAATACGATGGCGTTTCGCTTCTTGAGGTCATGACTCGAGACAAGGTGGACGAAGCCTTCGGCCAATCAAAACTCAGGTTGGAAGAGCTGGGCTGGCAGAGTTGACGAATTCGCCACGGAGAATGGGTGCTGAAAGGAGGTCACATAAAGGAAGGAATAAACTGGTTTTCTGTAGGCGCAACATTTCGTTGCTTAGGGGAGAAGCCGGGAAAGCCCCTTTGTTTTATCGGGGGTGATGACGCCTCACTTACAGTGATAGGCTTCTGTTTTTTGGATGTTAAGGCCTTGCCCCGCTTCTCCTTGGAGAAACCCCGGTCAGAGCATTGGGGAAGCCCCGGAAATTTATATCGGGGTTTCTCACAAATGAAAATGTGACTTCAGTATTTTCAATGGAGGAGAAAAATGACAAAGCGAATTTTGATCCTGTTGGCCGCAATGACGCTCTTGAGCTTGGTAGCAGCGTGTACGGCTGCACCCGGAGCCGTTACCGTTGTTGAAGTAGAAAAAGAGGTCATTGTCGAGGTCACGCCCGTTCCGGGGCAGATCAAGGAGGGTGGCACGCTGACAATCGCCATCGGTGGGGATATGGACAATTTCGACCCCCAGGCTATGACCCTCATCATATTTAGTGACATGTTCAGGTTTCAGGTCTACGGTAGCCTGGCCACGATCAACGAGAATCTCGAACTGGTGCCTGATCTGGCCGAATCGTGGGAGATCGTAGATGCCAGCACCTACATCGTGAAGCTAAGGGAGGGGGTGAAGTTTCACAACGGCCGGGAGATGACTGCGGAGGACGTGAAGTTCAGCTTCGAAAGAGTCAAGGATATGGCCCCTACTCTAGCCAGGTACGGAGAAGGGATCGACTCTATGGAAATCCTAGACGACTATACGATCCAGTTCAACTTGGCGACGGCTAACGCCTACTTTATGGACGATACGACCTGGGTTTCCATTATCCCGCAGGAAGCGGCAGAGACTTTGCAGTCGGAACCCATCGGGACCGGTCCCTTTAAGTTTGTCGAATGGATACCCAACGACCGGATCGTACTCGAGCGATTCGAGGACTACTGGGACGAAGGGAAACCTTACGTTGACAAGGTTGTGCTGCGGGTGATGCCAGACGTACAGGCGCGCATCGCCAGCCTGGAGGCCGGCGAGGTTGATGTCGTACGAGATGTTTCGGTCGTGGATGCCCTGCGTTTCCTGACCTCGGAAGATATCAGGGTAATAAAGCCAGACAGCTCCACAGCCACCCAGTATTTTGTGATGGTTGGCGGGCAGAATGAGGCTATCATGAACAGCTTTCGGGTGAGGCAGGCCCTGGCCCACGCCCTGGACAGAGATGCCGTCAATAGGACAGCCTGGATGGGGCAAGGCACGCCGTTGGTGAGTCCCATCCCGCCTAGCGTACCATACTACGCGGAGTTTGAGGGTTATCCCTACGATCCAGAGAAGTGCAGGGAGATTCTGGCCGAGGAAGGATACCCTGACCTGGAGGTCACCGTCGAGACGATCGCCGGCTTCTCTGATGGGAAGCAGGCGGCTGTAATCTGGCAGGCCGGGCTGGCCGAGTGTGGTGTAACCATGAACATCGTGGAGTCCGAGATCGCGGTCTGGTTGGACAAGTATATCGGGCAGGAGTATGAAGTTTCCTGGAATGCTGCCGGGCTAAGTGCCAACCCCAATGATTGGATGGACCGCGGTGCCTCACGCTGGATTAGAGCGGGGACGTGGGTTAATGAAGAGGCCATAGAGTTGTGGGAGGCAGGCAAGTCCGAGATCGATCCGCAGAAGGCTGCAGAGAATTTCGCACGCTTGCAGGAGATCAATGTCGAGGAGTTACCGGTCATCATGATCGGTGCGGCCCCGTCGGTTTCCTTAGTCCGTTCTAATGTCAAGAGCTGGCATGTGAGCCCTAGCCAATTGCGTCTGTACCGCGAGGTCTGGCTGGATCAGTAACTTTGCCATTGATTGTTTACGATTTTGCTAACGGACACAGCCAATACTTGACAACGTTTTGGCCCTAAATTTGGTGGGGCAACGCCAAGGCCGAGGATGGCCGACCGCCGACACATGTAAGCTGTTTCGGCGGTCGGCGGTCAGGGGCAAGCCAGCTCTGTCAAATTGAAAGTGTGTCCGTTAGAAAGTTTTTTGGCAAAGGAATGACGATTTGTCCGGGAGTAGGGGGTAGGCCCTTTTCTTACGCCCTGCTCCTTACTTTCGGCTTAACTATCTATTGGGGCCTTATGCTCGTTGGGAAAGGCCAATTGCTTGATTTGCAGATAGTCAGGTACGCCCAAGAGGCGGTTGATATGAATGCAGAGGGTATGTGCAGTCAATTTCGTGTATAGGCGTGCACAAAGGCCTCTGAGAGTGTGAGCGTGGTTGGTTTCTATCGAGAATTGTGCGTTGAGTTGGCTGGTGAGTGTTTCGATGATTTGGCGGACGGCGTCGTAGAGGCGAGAGATGAATGCGGGGATCTGTTTTTTCTGGTTTTTGCGCGGGCTTGGTGGGCAGGCGGATGCGATTCCCGATGCGCCTGCATATGACTGAGTAACACTGTTTCCACATCCCATCCCAGACATTCACCGATGAGACAATTCGCGCTCAATTCACTGACTCTACACGCAGGCTCCGGCCCCGGTCCTCTCAAATGTCCTTCCAATTCCTTGCACATGTCGTCAACCACTACATACACCCATAAACAGAATGTCGTCAAAGTGGGCTATCATTCGGTTGGTCCTCCTGGTGAGATACCTTGGTTGGTCGAGACTTCCAAAGGTAACTCACCAGAGGACTTTTTTTATACACTAACTAGCATTGGGCCCTATTGAGGAAAAGCAGTGAGCAAAGCCGACGATCTCTATGAATTTGCTTCGGGTTATCTGGTTGGTGGGCTGTGTGGATCTGGCCGCCTGAACCACGCTCTGGGCCGGCCCTTCTACGTAACCCAAGGGGAGGGTAGCAAGGTCTATGACTTGGAGGGACGGGAGTATGTGGACTTACATATGTCTTTCGGCGCCTCGTTCCTGGGCCATGGCCACCCCAGGGTGCGGGCAGCCATTGCCAAGGCCCTGGATTTGGGCATCATCTGTTCTCATGAAACGCCGTACCATAGCCGGCTAGCGAAGAAACTGGTGGATATTCTGCCCTGCGCCGATCTCGTACGCTTCACCATGTCTGGGACAGAGACGACCTATTATCTCCTTCGCTTGGCGCGGGAGTACACAGGCAAGGACAAGATTGTAAAGTTCGAAGGCCATTTCCACGGCTACCACGACTACTCGCAGTATAATCATACTCCCGCGCCAGGCCAAGGCTTACCAAATATCCGCCGCGAGAGCGGCGGCGTCCCCAAAGGTCTTGATGAGCTGGTGATCGTCCTGCCATTCAATGATCTCGAGAGGCTTGAGGAAACCCTCGTCAGCCGGAGTGATGAGATCGCTGCCGTCATACTCGAACCCATAAACTACAACGGTGGTGGGATCCGGCCCAGACCGGGCTATTTAGAGGCCATGCGTGATTTGACAACAGCCAACGATGTTGTCCTCATCTTTGACGAGATTCTGTCCGCATTCCGCACCGGACCGGGCTGTGCTCAGGCTTATCTGGGGGTGACGCCTGATCTTTGTGCTGTGGGTAAGGCCCTGGGCGGGGGGATGCCTATCAGCGTTTTTGCCGGCAAACGGGAGATCATGGCGGACATTTCTCCTCTGGGGCAAGCCCAGCACAGTGGTACTTATCCTGGTCACCTCACGGCCGTCATGGCTGCAAATGCAGTACTGGATGAGATTACCCAGTTCGACTTCTACGAGAAGTTGCTGGGGCGATGTGACGAGCTATACGAGGGTATCCGCGAGATTATTGCCCGGACAGGGGTGAGGTGTTGGCTCCAGGCGATTGGGGCCGAATTTTGCTTACTTTTCGGCCTGGATGAGGAGCCCACCGACTATGCCACGGTGGCCCAGAGCGACACGAGGCTACTCCATCAGTTCTGTGCCGCCGCCCTGCGTCATGGCATTCACTTTCACAGTGGTCTGCATCTGAGCATGTCCTCGGCCCACACCAAAGAAGATGTAGATCGAGCGCTCGAGGGCATAGAGGCAGCCATACGGGAGATTGTTTAAGAAATTATTTAAGGGAGTTGACCATGCGACTGGCTGCCGGTTATATCTTGCAAGAAGCAAACACCTTTTCACCGCTTGAGACCACACTCGATGATTTCCGAGCGGACCACCTCTGCTTGGGGGACGAGGTTTTGCAACGGTTTCGTGGTACAAACACGGAAATGGCCGGCTTCATCGATGCTGCTCAAGCGGAGAGGGTCGAACTTTTACCGATTATTGGGGCCCGGGCTATCTCTTCTGGACGGCTTACCCATGAGGCTTACAATTTTATCAAGACCAACCTCCTGGCCGGTCTGCAAGAGGCCGGTCAGTTGGACGGGATCTTGCTGGCTCTGCATGGTTCTATGGCGGTGGATGAACTTGATGATCCTGAGGGTGATTTGCTGGCTGCCGTCCGTGACCTGGTAGGAGAGGATCTGCCGCTGGTGGCCAGCTTGGACATGCATGCCAACATCACCCGGCTTATGGTAAGTTCTGCTGACGCCCTGGTGGGCTACCGTACCCACCCCCACACGGACCAGCACGACACCGGCCAGCGAGCGGCTAATATTCTCTTTTCAATGTCAAAGGGCCAGCTTCGGCCTACAGTAGCCTTTCGAAAGGTGCCCGTAATCACGTACCCGGAGCGGATGCCGACCAGCATCGAGGGGCCAATGACCGAGTTGGTGGCTCGCGCCAAGGAACTGGAGAAGCAACCAGGGGTGGTTTCCATTTCCGTTTTCCCTGTGCAGCCCTGGTTGGATGTGGAGGAGATGGGGTCAACGATGGTGGTGGTCACAAACAATGATCCTGCATTGGCCCAAGGGTTGGCGGACGAATTGGGCCAGATGCTATGGGAGCGGCGACAGCAGTTTAAAGTGCCACTATTTTCATTGGCCGATGCGATTGAGCGGGCTCTGCAGACAGAGGGCCCGGTGATACTTTCCTACGCCAGTGATAACATCAGTGGAGGCTCGCCGGGAGATAGTACCCTCGCGCTTCAAGCTTTGGTAGAGCGAAAGATAGAGGGGCGAACTTTACTAACTCTGGTGGATTCTCAGGCGGTGGCTGAGGCTATTGAGGCAGGAGTCGGTCAGAAAGTGACCCTAGAAGTCGGGGCTAAAATCGATCAGGTCTACAGTCAGCCCGTGCCGGTGACCGGTACTGTGCGGCTTATTTCCGACGGCCAATTTACCTATAAAGGCCCTCTATATACCGGGCTAAAGGCCAACATGGGGCGAACGGTGGTGCTTCAGTCAGGATGTATCTTCCTAGTGCTGAGCGAACGCGCCATATCCACCTTTGACCCGGAGCTTTACCGCAGCGTCGGCCTTGAACCCAGCGAGGCCAAGATCGTCGTGGTTCGTGAGAACGGGGCTTTTCGGGCCGCGTATACCGAGATCATGACGGAAGCCCTACCCTTAGACACGCCGGGCTTCAGCACCTCCAATCTTAATTTGCTGCCCTTCAGGCGGGTCCCTCGCCCCCTGTATCCGCTAGACCGCGACTTTTCCTGGACTCCCTTGTAAATAGCGTTGCAGACCGGGGGGGATACTATGCCGGCATAGGCGGGGTAGGTCCCCCGAAAAACCTTTTTTATTTTCGTTGCTGGCCCGCAGGGTCTGTGGAACTTCACAGTAAGTGCTTAAAATATCTTTCGTTGGAGGTATTTTGCTAACGGACACCCTGCCCATTCGACAGGACTTACCGACTCCCGACCGGTGACCGTCGATCAGCTTCCGTTATACAGCGGTCAGCGGTCATCCGTCATCGGTCTGGGCGTTGAACAACTAGATTTGCAGCCAAAATCTTGTCAACTATAAGGGGTGTGGGTCAGCAAAGGAGGAATCAAGAGTGCAAATCATGACGGTTTTGGGTCCTATCTCGCCAGATGAACTGGGTGTTACTGCGGCTCACGAGCATCTCATCTTGGACAGCTACTATGTCAGCGGGGATGCATTTCTGGCCTGGACCGGTTGTATGGCTGATGGGCTTCTCATCGACGAGGCGTTGATTATCGACGAACTCGCTTATTTTCAGAAAGCGGGCGGTCGATCCGTGGTGGAGGTCACCACACCTGATTTGCGACGTAATCCCCAAGGTCTCAAGCGTATCGCGGAAGCCACTGGTCTAAATGTCATTATGGGCTGTGGCTGGTATCGGGGGCCATTCCTGCCCGAACGAATCGAGCGCGCCAATGCCAATGAGCTGGCGGCCGAAATCGTGCGAGACCTTACTGAAGGTGCGGATGACACCGGGATTCGGGCGGGGATCATTGGTGAGATCGGTGCTGACAAAGATTATATTTCCCCGGCTGAGGAACGGGTATTTCGGGCTGCCGCCAGAGCCCATAATCAGACGGGCGCAGCTATCACCACCCATGCTTTCCTCTACCCGGTGGGCCTCGATCAACTGGATATTCTACAGGAAGAAGGGGCAGATTTGCGGCGAGTCATTGTGGGGCACTGCGACACCTATCTTAGCCTCGACTATCATGAGGCGATTGTCAAGCGGGGAGCTTATGTACAGTATGATGACATCGGTAAGCGTTATCATTGTCCCGATGAGCGTCGCATCGCCGCTTTGATAGAGCTCCTCAGGCGTGGCTATGTATCTCAGATCCTTCTCTCCTCCGATGTCTGTTTACGCTCGCACTTACACGTGAACGGGGGTATTGGCTATGACCACGTCCTGGCAAAATTCCTACCGGCCCTGAGGGAAGCGGGGGTCAGTGAGGAGCAGATCGAAATGATGACGGTGGAAAATCCTAAACGGGTTCTGGCTTTCTAAGTGAAAGGAGAAGAAAAAGCCCTATGAAGACGATGAAAGCCTGGCGGTGGTACGATTTTGGTGACATGCGGCTTGACGAGATACCCGTTCCAGAACTGAAACCCGGTTGGGTTATTGCCAAAACGAAGGTGGTTCAGCCCAGCGTTACGGAGGCAATCAGAGCTTTGGGTCTGCCTACACTAGGCGTAAAAACCATCCGCAAGTTAATCGCGGAGAGAGCGCCTATTCAACTTTTCGGGCACGAGTTTTGTGCCGAGGTTGTAGAAGTTGGCGATGGAGTCAAAGGGTTGAAGGCAGGTGACCGGGTCGCAGCCGGTTCCTACGTGCCATGCCACGAATGCCCCCTATGCCTGACCGGGCAACCACACCGCTGCCGCCGGGGACCCGTGATTGGCCGGCATTTGCCGGGTGCTTTTGCCGAATACCTGGCCCTGCCGGCAGAGATTCTGGTCAAAGTCCCGCAGGGTGTTGATGATCATGAAGGAGCAATCATCCAGCCGCTTAGCAGTGCCGTTACCGCGGTGGCCACCGCCAAGATCGAGATGGGGGACACAGTGGCCATATTCGGTCAGGGAGTTATGGGACTGTACTGTGCTCAAGTGGCTAAAGTGTCGGGAGCAAGGCGCGTCATCGGGGTCGACGTCCGTGAAGAGACATTGAGTATAGCTAAAAAGTTGGGCGTTGATGTCACCATCAATGCCAAGAATGATGATCCGGTAAGCAGCATACTGGATATTACGAATGGTTCGGGAGTTGAGGTGGCATTTGAGTGTGCGGGAGGCGGCCCCGAACAAGGCTTGGCCGGTAGCTCCACCTTAATTCAGACCATTGAAGTGATGAGAGATTTTGGAAAAATCGTTCAGGTAGCACTTTTCGGTCAACCCGTGGAATTAGATACCGATGTCTTTCGACAAAAGAGTCTGGCTTACCTCTTTCCCGAAGCACCAGGGCGGTTGGCGTACACCGTCGATCTGCTCGCTTCTAAACGGGTGAGCGTGAAGCCAACGATCACCCACCTGCTTGAAGGGTTGGAGAAGATTCCGGAAGCTTTTGAGATTACCAGTAACAAGGCAAGTTATCAGGCGATCAATCCGGCTCAGGTTGTGATCTCACGTTAGGGTCTAACCCCTGATTTAGTTGCACACTGGGCAAGAAGGTCTTGCAATTAAGCCCTTAACCATTCCGGTTTATCCGGGTTAGGAGGAACAATGTCACACATAATGACAGTGTTGGGTCCAGTCGCGGCTGACACGCTGGGCATTGTACTTCCGCATGAGCATCTGCTGTGCGATATGCGCCGGGTGACCGGTAACTTCGATCATTTGGTGGACGACGCAATGCTGGCTATCAAAGAGGTAAAGCAATTCAAGGACGCAGGCGGTACCTCCGTAGTTGACGTGACGAGCTGGGGACTGGGGCGGGATCCGCGTACACTCCAGCACATTTCACAAGAGACGGGACTGAATATCGTGATGGGCTGTGGCTGGTATCGGGAATCCTTCTTTGACCGTTCGCTGTACGAGAGCACCGCAGATGAGATTGCAGCCGAGATTGTGGCTGAGATCAACGACGGGGTGGGCGATACCGGCGTGCGGGCTGGAATCATTGGGGAGGTTGGGTCGGATAAGCATTTCATTTCTCCGGCAGAGGAAAGATCTTTAAGAGCGGCAGCCCGAGCGCATCGCCAGACCGGCCTGACGATCACCACTCATGCCGTGCTCAGCCCGGTGGGGCTGGCTCAACTGGACCTTCTAGAGGAGGAAGGGGTAGATTTGCGACGGGTGATCGTAGGGCACTGTGATGGCTATCCTCACCCAGATTATCACCAGCTTCTGGCCAAGCGCGGGGCTTATGTGGAATTTGATACGTTTCGAGGACGATATAGCTGGGATGTCCACAGGAGATTGGGACTCGTCACGGAATTCATTCAGAGAGGTTACCTGGAGCATCTCCTCCTGTCCCACGATATTTGTTGGAAGTCACACCTAAAAGCCTACGGCGGCACCGGCTACGATTTTCTTCTCACAGAGTTTGTGCCAATGCTCCAAGAGGCGGGACTGAGCCAGGAACAGATTCAAATCCTCCTTGTGGAGAATCCTCGTAGGGCTTTATCAAGAGGAGATTGACCCAACTGCAGGGGAAAGGGATTAAAGTGGTCTTCTCGAAGGGACAAACATGGGCTTGTTCATCGTACGTAGACTATTAGCTTCTGTAGTTGTCCTGATTTTCGTTTCCATCGTCGTCTTTGTGGCCATGCGCTTGGCACCTGGAGACCCGGCCATGCTTATGCTCGGGGCGGATGCGGCTGGCTACGTTATAGGAGGTGCCGGAGAATCGGCCTACCAAAAATCGCTTTACGAGGAGAAGCTGGAGGAACTGCGGCGTGAGATGGGACTGGACAGACCAATTTACATTCAATACCTCTACTGGTTCAGGGGTATCCTTGGGGGTAATCTGGGCTTTTCGGTTCGAAACGAGCTGCCCGTGTTGCCCATCATCTTGGGCCGGCTTCCTGCTACCTTAGAATTACTCGTACTCGCCGTGATTATGGCCATGATCGTGGCCATACCTGCCGGCATTTTGGCCGCTGTTAAGCATCGTTCAATGTTTGATTACGCGGTAGGTGCCTTCTCCGCCGCCGGATTCGCCATACCGGTCTTTTGGCTAGGATTGTTGCTCATTCTAATTTTTGGGGTTAGGCTGGGCTGGTTTCCAGTCTCTGGCTACATTCCATTATGGGAAAGTCCTGTGGAGAACCTGAAACGGGCTTTTTTACCCAGCTTGACTTTGGGGTTGTACCTGACGGCTTACTTCGTGAGGTTTTTGCGGGCTGACATGTTGGAGGTACTCCAGCAGGATTACATCCGGACTGCCTCTGCCAAGGGGCTTACACAAAGCCAGACAATCCTCAGGCATGCGCTGAAGAACTCCCTCATAACGTTGCTAACCATCATAGGAATTGTCGTCGGGGGACTGCTCAGTGGTGCGGTGATCATTGAACAGGTCTTCGGCTGGTCCGGGTTGGGCTGGCTGCTGGTACAGTCGATCTTTCAAAGGGACTATCCGATGGTGCAGGGGATAGTCCTTTTGGCCGCATTCGGATTCACCATGGTCAACCTGCTAGTTGATATTAGTTATGGGCTGTTGAATCCCCGCATTCGGGCTCAGTTTTCAAAGTAAGGCAAGTCGATAAGTCTAGTTGGAAGAAAGGACAGACTCAGTGGGTCAAATAGCTGCTCTCGAGCAACCACCCGAGACGACAAAACGAGGGCCTTTGGCCAAGATACGGCAGTTAAGTAAGACGAGCAAGCCGGTGCTTCTGGCTGGAACGATATTACTTCTAGTCCTTTTGAGCACTTTATTTCCTGGGGTCTTGAGCCCGCACGATCCGAACGAGATCCATCCAGAACTGGCATTATCCCCACCCTCGCTGGACTTCATTCTGGGAACAGACGAATTTGGCCGGGACATTTTCAGCAGAATCATTTTTGGTACTCGGGTGGCTATCGTCATTAGTTCGGCATCGGTAGGATTGGCGTTTGTTATTGGCATCCCTTTGGGCTTAATATCCGGGCTGTATGGGGGGTTGGCCGACGGGCTCATTATGAGAGTTATGGACGCGGTGTTAGCGTTTCCATCGTTGATCTTCACCATACTGATCGTGGCCGCCCTGGGTGCTTCTCCCTTCTCAATCATCGTCTCGATTGGCTTCCTCTTCACTCCTCGCTTCGCTCGATTGGTTCGTGGCAGTGTCCTTGTCCTTAAGGACGTAGAGTTCGTCGTTGCCAGTCGTGCTTGCGGGGCTGGCAGCTCCAGAATCATGTTCAGGACCATTCTGCCCAATACTATGGCACCGATTTTAGTTCAAATTACCTTGGGGATGGCTCTGGCCATTTCGATCGAGGCGGGCCTAAGCTATCTAGGACTGGGCATTCAGCCACCCACGGCCACCTGGGGAACTATGTTGCGAGATGCCCAAAGGTATCTATACCTAGCGCCCTGGTACACCATGGCCCCTGGTGTATTGATCTTCGTCGTCATTCTTCTTCTGAATTTCTTTGGAGACAGGCTAAGAGATGCTCTTGATCCCAGGCTAAAGCGGGTTTGAAGGCAATAGGATCAAGTCAATTCATCGGGTGGTACTCCCTGCACAAACAGTTGATAAATCAGAGGAAGCGCTGGACGGCGAAATAGTCTATCACGAGGCGTGAAGCAGGTCTAAGTCAGAAAGAGTTTGGGGATGGCCGGGCCGTCCCCAGACTTGAAGTTATCGAGACAGTTCAGCGGCGGGATAGTACTATGGCACGATATACCGTTGTACGTTTGGCCGAGGGACTGGTCGTCCTGTTATTGATCAGCGTGGCGACGTTTCTCATTATGCGCCTGCTGCCTGGCGACCCGGTAATGATCTTGCTGGGGGAGGGAGGGGGAGGGATACGGATGACCGAGGAGCAGATCGAAGCCATTCACCGCAAGTGGGGCTTGGATGATCCCTGGCACGTCCAGTATCTGCTCTGGGTCAAGAATATGTTTACCGGCAACTTTGGCCAGTCCATCTTCCGGCCCGGGGTGCCTGTACGCGAGATGATCTTTGAAGCCATTCCGGTGACGTTCAATATCAGCGCGGCCGGGTTGATCATCGCGCTTGCCATGGCCATCCCGATGGGCATTATGGCCGCGACAAAGCGCAACTCCGTCTTTGACTACGCTGCCACCATTTTTTCAACACTGGGCGTCGCCTTGCCCAACTTTTGGTTGGCGCTGATGTTGATCGTGCTCTTTTCCCTGGTACTCAAATGGCTGCCCCCTTTTGGTCTTCACTCCTGGCAGGGCTACATCATGCCCGTCATGGTGATAGCCACACTGCAGATGGCAGTCATCATGCGTGTCACGCGCGGCAGCCTGATCGAGGAGTTGGGGGAGGATTACGTGCGCACGGCGCGAGCCAAAGGGCTGGCTGAGCGGCGCGTGATCGGGACCCACGCCATACGCAACGCGCTGCTGCCAGTGGTCACGGTGATCGGTGTCCAATTCGCCTATATCCTCAGCGGCACCATCATCGTGGAGACGGTGTTCGCCCTGCCAGGCATCGGCCGCCTCTTCACCGACTCGGTGTTGCACCTGGACTACCAGGTCGTGCAATCCATCGTATTTCTGCTGGCCGTTATCGTTGTCGTGGTGAACCTGCTGACCGATCTGACCTATGCCCTGATTGACCCACGGATACGCATCGAGTAACGCAGCCTCTTAGCAGCCATGGAAAAGTCCATGGAAGTCGCAACTTCAAAGGAACAGATCGTACCCGTGGCGGAGGAGCTGCCGCGCCGCTCCGAGAGGTCGCGCGTCTGGCGTCGCTTCAAGGCCAACGGTATGGCGGTGATCGCCGGGGCCTTCATTATCCTGCTGTGTTTGATGGCCATCTTTGCGGACACGATCGTCCCGCACGACCCACTAGAAATCTATTCGGGGAAACGGGGTGTCGGTCCGTCCAGTGAGCATCTGATGGGCTTCGACCACGTGGGGCGTGATCTATTCAGCCGCGTGATCTATGGTTCTCGCGTGGCGCTGATCGTCGGCCTGGGGGCGTCGAGCATCGCTGTCATCATCGGCGTGATGGTCGGGGTAACCGCGGGCTATTTCAGCGGCTGGCCCGACTCGCTGCTGTCCCGCCTGACGGACACCCTGATGGCCTTCCCTATCATCGCGCTGCTGATCCTGCTGGCGTCGATAGTGGGGCCCAGCCTGGTCACGACCGTCGTCGTCATCGGCGTCACGAGCTGGGCAATATACGCGCGGGTGGTGCGCGCGCAGGTGCTGAGTCTGAAGAGACGGGAGTTCGTTGTGGCAGCGCTAGCAATCGGTGCCAGCGACCGGCGCATCATCTTCCGCCACATCCTGCCCAATGTGTTGGCGCCGGTGATCGTACTCGTGACCTTGGGTGTGGGCACCATCATCATCCTTGAGGCCGCCCTGTCCTTCCTCGGCCTGGGGATTCAGCCCCCTACCCCCTCCTGGGGCGGCACCTTGTCCGACGGCCGGGCTTTTATTCTTCTATTTCCGCACATCGCCATGGCTCCGGGAATTATGATCGTGCTGACCGTGCTGGCCTTCAACCTGCTCGGCGATGGACTGCGCGATGCCCTCGATCCACGTCAGAAGGACATCACCTAAGCGTCGATCCGACTGTTAGCACCGGTCCATATCGCCCGGGCTTATTTCAAAGTCATCCAGCGGCCAGATGGGTCGCCGAATCTTCTTGAACGGAAACTTGCTGAAGTTGAAGCTGAAGACACCGCCGGCATCGGGGTACAGCAGGCCGCGGGACAGTGGCTCAAAGTCAGCGCGCATGTGGTTGAAGGCCTTGCTGACCAGCACATTCAGCTCCTCAAAGCGGATGCCGAAAAGTTTGAGCTGCTCGCGGTCATGGAGCTGGCTGGGGAACGGATTGACAACGACACCGACACCACCGATTTCCAGCAATGCGCTTTCTCCCAGGTCTCCTGGCTGCCCCTGCATAAAAGGCCCCTTGTGTATGAACTTGCCATCGGACAGCGCCCTGACAATGGCCGTGCCGCTAACCGGTCCACCGCCATAGCGCGGATCGCTTTTGCCGCCGAGTTCGACCTCGATCTGCGCGCCGACGCCCCCCGCATGGGCCTGCTCCACGGCCTCGGCATCGAACAACGGCCCGAACACCGCGCCCGAAGTGCCTCGCTCGATAAGCGCCGAAAGCAGCGCTGTCGCGTCGCCATAAGCACCTGAGTACGGGCCGTCAGTGAAATCACCCAGCAGAAAGGGGCGCGGATCATCGGCGGTTTGTTCCACCGCGTCCAGCGCCTCATCAATGCTCACAATATCGATGGTCAGCACGTCACGGGTACGCCAGATTTCTGCGCCGAACTCGTCAAGATAGTCATTCACCCACTCAGACGGGCCGTCCATCACGAGCACGGCACTCGTCCCGGTCCAGGGCTGATCGCAAAAGGGATAGGCAGGCATAAAGCTCGCGTCGAGCAGCTGCGGGTCTTCAGCCTGAATCACTTCTACGCGCTTGAGCAAGGATAACATGGGCGCATGCGGAACCGTCGTGCGTCCGTGATCGATGCCGAACACCACGGGCGGATGGATCGAGTGGCATTGCGGTCGGATTTCCCCGCGCAACGTGCGCGCGAGCAGGCTGGCGGTGCGGACCGCCGTCTGGCGCACGTCGATGTGGGGCGTCGTGTGGAAGCCGCAGATGATGTCGCAGTCGCGTACGAACTGCGGCGAGAGGTTGCTGTGCAGGTCCAGCGACGCCGCAATCGGCACGTGGCGGCCGACGATCCGCCTGATCCGCGCGACGAACTCGCCTACCGGGTCGTCCAGATGCTCACAGGCCATGCCGCCATGCAGTGGCAGCAGGATTCCGTCGAACGGAGCTTCATCGCGCAGCTGGCGTTCGATGCGCGCCCACAGCGTTTCGAAGGCGTGCTCGGTCACACTGCCCCACGGCCAGGCAAAAGCGCAGACGCCGGTGACCAGCTGCCAGCCTTCGGAATCGGCTACCTCAAGATAGCCGCCGAACCAGAGGTCGCCTTCGCGGAAGCGCTCGAGGCTTTCGCCCTCCTGCACGAAGTAAAGACCTTTGTCGGTAAAGGCTTCAAGTGTGGTGGGATACTTGTTAAAGTCATGGGTTTCGGTTGCGATTCCGCACATGAAAATGCGTTTCTGGACAGACATAGGCTTTCTCCCAACCCATATTCTGACGTACGTCCCCTACTTTCAAGATCGCAGTGGCGTCACGGGGACGACCTTCTCTTGGACAACCGTCTCTTTCTCCTCGACGACTCACGTCACTTCTACCTCTTTCTCGCAGGCGGTCAGAACAAGCGAACCGAGGATTTGCCGTTCGGAAAGGATATCGGCACACACGACTAATCTCCCCTTTTAGGTTCGGAACCCTCTTACCATTAGTCCGCGCTGTTCGTTGGTTTTTCGGGCCTCTTGTGCTCGTTTTTCAGCCTCCGCCCGGTTCGCTACTGTGAACCCCCTGATCGTCACATAATCATCGGGACGGCGATAGCGGTTGATGAACACCTGCCGTGGTTTGTCTGAAAAGTTGGGCTTGGAGCCGTGCACGGTCCTCACATGGAAGAAAATCGCATCGCCGGCCTGGCCCTCTACAGGTATCGCCGCTTCCCAGGGCCATTCATCCTCGTCCAAGCCCAGGTGTGTGAAGGTATCGATGTGTTGGAGCTGACCTATGCGGTGAGAACCAGGCACCACGTGCAGCGCGCCTCTTTGCACATCCGTATCGACGACATAGTTGAGGATTGCAACCGGACCTTCGTATTTGTGCTCAAAATAGGCCGAGTCCTGGTGCAGGATTTTGGGAAATCCGCCCACGGGCTCTTTCACCAGGCTCTGGCCTTGACCGAACAGCTCAATGTTCGGACCCAGGATGGCCTCAACAATGTCCAAGGCGGTGGCATCAAGCGCTGCCTGGAGAAATGCACCGCTGGTATAGTAATCGATACCCACAACATACACCTGTTTGTCGCGCTCATAGCCCTCCGGTGCAGGGATGAACAACGATCCGTTGGGTGTACGCCAGCCATCAGGGGCTTTTTCCGCCTGGTCAAGCTGATTGATGGCGATATCGACGGACCGCATGATGTCGTTATACATTGCGTCAACGTACGCGTTCATGAGACTACGCACCACGAGACAACCGTATTCGCGGTAGATAGCGGCTGCCTGTTGAAGATCAAGGTCGGCTGCAAAGACCTCAATGTCTGAGATGCTGGCCCCTGGTAGATTTGTTGATGTCATTTTGCTCGGACTCCTTGAGCGCGATCCTGAGGTGTTTTTGATTCTTCTCTCCTGCAAGGTCGTGTGTCACCGCGTTGGTGCACCACCTTTGGGCAAGTCGGCCCCGGCAGGCTTGCGCCGCGCTGTATTCCTGCTAAAATTCCTCAATCACACTCAGGTATTGTAGTCCTAAATGCTATTGGTGCAACTCCCTGGCGAGCCGACCTGGATCATGAGAAACCCAAGCGTAAACGTCCTGGGCTTCAGTTAGCTCAATGGGTTTCTCTACGGACACGCCTATTGTCGCGCATATAGGTAAAAGACTCTGCCATTCATCCCCTGGCTAAGGCCGAAGGGGTTTCCCCGGCTTCTCCCATAACCACATAGTGAGGAGATTTGTCAGATGTCTGAATTGATTTACGCATCAGCTACAGCCGTGGCCAAAGCCATACGCGCGAAAGAGGTTTCATCAGAAGAGGTCGTGAGAGCATACGTGCAGCGCATAAGAGACGTCAATCCGCAATTGAACGCCGTTGTCCGACTGGATGCTGAAGGGGCCTTGGTAGAAGCCCGCCGGTCAGATGAAGAATTGGCAAAGGGCGGTCTGCGAGGCCCCCTGCACGGCGTTCCAATGACGATCAAGGACGCCTTGGACACAGCCGGGGTGATCAGCAGCGGGGGCACGCAGGGGAGAAGCTCCTTTGTACCAGAGCAAGACGCCACGGTGGTGGCCCGCCTGCGCGCCGCAGGCGCGATTCTGTTGGGCAAGACCAACACACCGGAACTGACGCTCGATTTCGAGACGGTTAACCTGGTCTACGGCCGCACCAACAACCCTTACGACGTGTCGCGTACCTGTGGCGGCAGCAGCGGAGGAGCGGCGGCGATCATCGCCGCGGGTGGGATTCCCTTTGATATCGGAAGCGACACCGGCGGGAGCATTCGTTTGCCATCGCACGTTTGCGGCACAGCCGGCATTCGACCCACGTCCGGACGGGTTCCGCGGACCGGCCACATTCTTCCCCCTGCAGGCCTTGATCAGTCTTTGACGCAGATCGGTCCTATGGCGCGTTACGTCGAAGACTTGATCACGATCCTGCCCATCATCGCTGGCGTTGACTGGCGCGACCCGGCGATTGTTCCCATGCCATTGGCTGACCCGAACCAAGTAAACCTCCCCGATCTGCGCGCTGCTTTTTACACGGACAATGGCATCGTAACGCCCACGCCGGAAATCATGGGCGCCGTGGAAGCGGCCGCTTCCGCTTTGGAAAAAGTCGGGGCAACCGTAGAAGAAGCGCGGCCACCCGGCATGGAGAAAGCGATGGACCTCCTGCTTGGCTGCCAGTTGGGAGATGGTGGTGCAGGTTTCAAGCGACTCCTCGACCTGTACGGCACTACGGAGCCACATCCGGGGATCGCGAACCTGATAGCTATGGGCCAAGAATCGAAAATGACGTCCGACGCATTGAGTGGCTTGGTTTTCCAGACTGACCAGTTTCGAAGTGAAATGCTCTCCTTTATGGAAGCGTACGATGTCGTGGTCTGCCCGGTACTCCCCTTTCCGGCTCCACCTCACGGAGCGTCGAGTATCCAGTTGCCCGTGTTTGCGTACACCGCCACCTACAACTTGACCGGCTGGCCGGCAGCCGTCGTCCGCGTTAGCACGTCTCCCGAGGGGTTGCCCATCGGCGCCCAGGTGGTGGCGCGTCCGTGGCGTGAGGATGTGGCGCTGGCAGCCGTCAAGCATCTGGAAGAGCTGTTTGGCGGCTGGCAGCGCCCCCCGATGTAGAATTCAATCGCCCGCACCGCCCTCGAAGCCCTTCGCCTTCAACCCCTCTTTTCGACCTGGCATCACTACCCACCACCCTCCAGCCCAAACAGAGTTTTGGCTACGCCCCTCTTCAGTGCCCTCGCTATGGACGCATCCTCGAACTCGCCGAAATCCGGGAGCTTAAACGTGGGCACAACCGATTCTTCACAGTCTTGACCATCACCCATATTCTGCCCGGAAAGAGCCAGGCACGGATGGTCGTCGTTCCTTCTTGTACGGGGTTTCTCTATCTTTGCAGACGTATCGTGGGCGACGAATTGCGTTTTGACAGGTAGGTTTATATATTGTATGATGGATGCGGAATCAGATTCCGCATGATGTACAGATCCGATTTTGATCGTGCGAAGGAGAATAATTGGCAATACGCAACTTCCCCTCACGGGACTATCGTCTGATCAGCACATACAAAACGGATATCCCCCTCGACGATGGCGCCATCGAGGAAAAGGTCGAACAAGCGTGGTGGTCCCCCGATATCCCCCGCGACCAACTCAAAGCACTGATGCAGCGCACCAACCGCTACGGTCTCCTCGATTTTGGCCTGTGGATCATCCTGCTTGGGGTGAGCGGCTACCTGGCCTGGATCTCCTGGGGCACCTGGTGGGCGATTCTCGCCTTTTTCGTCTATGGGACGCTCTACTCCTCATCCGACGCGCGATGGCACGAGTGTGGCCATGGCACGGTGTTTCGCACCCGCTGGCTAAACGAGCTCTTTTACCATATCAGCTCCTTCATGACCATACGTGAAGCTAACCTCTGGCGTTGGAGCCATGCCCGCCATCATACCAACACCTATCTCGTGGGTTATGACCCCGAAATCCAGGTTCAACGGCCAGCCGATCTGCTCATCTTTGCGATGGACTTTTTCTTTCTGCGGGGCGTTCTAGAAGTACAGCGTGTGATCAGACATGCAGCCGGGCAAATCGGCGACGATGTCCGTAGCTTTGTACCCGCCTCTGAGCTACCCAAAGTGATCTGGACGAGCCGGATTTATCTAGCTATTGTGGCGGCCTTTGCGGTGTGGGCGGTGGCGGTCGGCAGCTTTCTGCCGATGATGTTCGTGTGGCTTCCCCGCTTTTACGGTGCATTTGTGGAGCAAATGCTAGCCGTAACGCAACACGCCGGTTTGGGTGAAGATACGTATGACCACCGCGAAAATACGCGCACGATCTATCTGAATCCGGTGTTCCGCTATCTGTACATGAATATGAATTATCATATCGAACACCACGTCATACCCATGGTTCCCTACCATGCTTTGGCTGACTTGCACGAGCTGATGAAATCACAAACACCTCCGCCGTATCGGAGCCTGTGGCAAGCCTACAAGGAGATGATCCCGGCCTTGTACAAGCAAGCGACCAAAGACCCGGATCATTATATAAAGCGCCCTATTCCTGACGCCGGCACAACGGTTGAAGCGTTCGACATCCCCATAGGCGGCGTTGTCACGTCAAGCAGCGCGTTAAGCGACGAACCGGTAGGAAACGTGAGAGACGGCACTCGTGTACCCGTTGAGTCTGTGGACACATCGATTGAAGAGATCCGCACAGCAACGGCTGTAAACACAGATGCCGAAGAAAGCAGTTGGATCGAGGTCTGTAACGTTTCAGATATCGAAGTGGAAGACGTGCTTGGCTTTGACTACAATGGCCACACGTACGCCATTTATCGTTTGGGTCCTCACGCCTTCTTTGCCAGCGATGGATTATGCACCCATGAAGAAACCGAATTAGCCGCGGGTTTTGTCTTCGATGGTTGTATCGAATGCCCACTGCATCTAGGGCGCTTCGATATCGAAACAGGCAAAGCACTGTCTGCACCCGTCACTAAAGACTTAAAAACGTACGCTGTTGAGCTGCGCGGCGATCAGGTATTCATCCAGGCAAAAGGGTAATCAGATGTAAAGACGGCGCTAAATCAGAAAACTGTTGCGTCACCAGTTGTCACGTGCCCAGCCGCAGAAGGAGGTGAAGATGGACGAAAAAGAGTTGAAACTCCAAGCCTCAAGCTATTCGGCAGCGGGAAGTCATTGAATGAGCCAAGGAGGTGACCGGTTGAGAGATTGTTCAAGAAGCGTGCTCACAAAGTTTTGGACAATTGCCTCATTAGGGGGTAAAGACATTCATCCATAGGAGGAAAGACAGATGTCTAACACGCTTTGGCAAAAGTCGTTGGTGTTGCTGTTAATTGGCGTTCTGATGTTGGCGGGCTGCGTCGTTCAGCAGCCGACGGCCGTTGAGGAAGAGATGGTCGAAGAGGAGGCGGCATCCACGGGGCCACCTCAGGGTGGAACTCTCCGTCTGATGGGCCACCACGACGCCTTCAGCCTCAGCCCTGGACTCGGCGCCATCCCAAGCGCCATCCGGCCGGCGCTCATGCAAATCCACAACGGGCTGGTGGAGATAGACGCTTCAAATACGGTCGTACCGGTGCTGGCCGAGTCCTACGACATCTCCGAAGACGGCCTGACCTACACCTTCCCGCTGCGTGAGGGCGTCAAGTTTCACAATGGCGCCGATTTCACGTGCAGGGACGTCAAGTATACGTTCGACTTTTACCGTGATCCGGAAAACGCGGCGCCAGTGGTCGGCGTCTTGTCAAAAATCGATTCCGTCGAGTGTGTGGATGACTATACCGCCGTCATCAACATGGTGCAGGTAGATGCCGCCTTTCTCGTATTAGGGGCGATTCTGCGAATTGTACAGTCGGACTATCACGCGGAGGTGGGTGAGGAAGTGTACGCGACGGCCCCCATCGGTACCGGCTCCTTTAAGCTCGTGGAATGGCACCCGTCGCAGTTCACGCTGCTGGAGGCGTTCGACGACCACTTTCGGGGACGACCCAATCTCGACTTTTTGCGGGTCGACGTCGTGCCCGAGGCTTCGGTGCGCACCATCGCTCTTGAGTCAGGCGACGCCGACGGGACCGCCTGGCCGTTGCTGATGGAGGACAACGTGCGTCTGGCCAACGACCCGAGGTTTACGAGCATTTCTCAAGCTGGGGCGGGACCCTTTCTGATTCCGCTCAACAACACCATACCGCAGCTGTCGGACAAGCGGGTGCGCCAGGCATTGTACTGGGGTCTGGACCGCCAAAGGATCATCGACGACCTCTGGTTCGGCCAGGCCCAGGTAGCCCATTCTAACCTGTCCCCCATATACCCGGACTACTACAACCCGAACATCCCACGGTACGAGTACGACCCGGAAAAGGCTATGGCGCTGCTGGACGAGGCAGGTTGGGTGGACGAGGACGGCGACGGGGTACGCGAGAAGGAGGGTGAGAGGCTCTCCTTCGATGTCCATGTGGGCGCCGGTAACCAGCAGTTTATCCCGGTCATTGAGTTAGCGCAGCAGTTGTGGGCCGACATAGGCGTCGAGATCTTCCTCGTGGAGACGCCCGTGGCGGCTATCCTGGATGGTATGCGCAAGTGCGAGATGGATGCCGCTATGATCGCCTTTGAACACGGCGCTATAGACCCGGATCCCCACTGGATGATGCACTCGGAAGGCGCCAACAACTTTCCGTGCATCTCAAACCCGAAACTGGACGCGCTGATCGAGGAGGGACTCTCCTACGCCTCTGTGGAGCAGCGCCAGCCCATCTACAACGAGATCCAGGCGATGATAATGGACGAGGCGCCGGTGATAGAGTTGTTTTTCACCCATTGGCCCGCTATCTTCAACGCCAAGGTCAAGGGCCAGTCGCTCGACGCGGTTGACACCAATAGGCTCTGGCGCGAGATCCATTTATGGTATATTGAGGAGGAGTAGGCCAAAAGGATACGACTTAGGGAAGAAGCCGGGAAGGCCCCTTGGGCTTTAGCCAGGATATTCGCCCCTCAGCCTGGGCTGAGGGGCGAATACTTTGCAATCCAGTGCTCAAGCCGGCTTCTCCCAAAAAGGCGCGCGAGGCGTACGCGCCGCTGTCACGCACAAGAACAGGACGTACATGATGGAGCAACGGCGATTTGGCGACACCGATCTGGTCAGTTCGGCGCTGGGGTTCGGCACGTGGGAGATGAGCACGACCGAATACGGCCACATCGATGTAGATGAGGCCAGCGCGGCCGTCGGCGCCGCGATCGACAACGGTATCACGCTGTTCGACACTGCAGAAGTCTACGGCCCCTACCACTCGGAAGAGATCCTGGGCCGCGCGCTGGGCGCGCGGCGCAAGGAGGTCGTCCTGGTGACCAAGGTGGGCTTCAAAGTCGACGGCACCCACGCGCGGGACTCGACGCGTGAATGGGTGCTGGCCAGAACCGATGGCTGTCTCCAGCGCCTGAAAACCGATTGGATAGACCTGCTGCTGATCCACTGGCCAGACCACGACACCCCGTTCTCCGAGACGATGGGCGCGCTGGAAGAGCTGAAAACGGCGGGCAAGATCCGTCACTATGGGGTCTCCAACTTTACAGTGGAGATGATGGAAGAGTGCGAGCGACACGGCCACCTGGCGACCAACCAGGTCGGATATCACCTGTTCGACCGGCGCATGGAGGCGCAGGTGCTGCCCTACTGTCTGGAGCAGGGGATCGGGTTTATGGCCTACGGCACGCTGGGATTTGGCTTGCTCACCGGCGCGTTTACGCCGGATACGACGTTTGAGGAAGGGGACTGGCGCTCAGCAGGCGACGCGTTCAATCTGCCGCTTTTTGAGCGGGAGCACTTTCTCAAGGAGCTGCGCTGTACCGAGCGATTGAAAACGCTCGCCGGGCGTGCCGGGAGGTCCGTGGCGCAACTGGCTATCGCGTGGGTGCTGGGCCACCCTGCGCTGTCGGTGGCGCTGGTCGGCATACGCAACCGGTCGGAACTCGAGGAGAACGCGGCTGCTGTCGATTGGAAGCTTACGGACGAAGAGCGGGCCGAGATCGACCGCATCTTTGCTGAGGAGGGCGTGCCGACCTACGTCGATGCGCCCCAGGCGGTATAGAAAAGCGCAGGTCAGCGCACTTGCCGCCGCCGGGTGTACACCAGCGACCAGACGTTCACCGCAATCAGGATTACGGGAGAAGCTGGGAAGGCCTCTTGGCTTATGAACTTTAGGAGGCTTGCCGCTGTTGTGACTGTCTTTCGCCAGTTGATCCAGCAGATGCAGGATCAACGCCGGTTGTGTCGCCATCTGCTGCTGTATAACCAGAATCAGCTCAACCAGGCTTTCTTGGTCTAGTCGCTTTAGTTGCTCTCGGTCAAACTGTATGTGCTCGCTCTTATCTCTTACTCTACTACATCCAAGAGCGCTTGGGCACTAGATATTCAATGCCTTAGTAGTTTCCTTTAAACAATTTTTTCGGTAATAGAGTCCCAGCGGGCAGCACGGGGCTGAAGCCGCCGTGCTGAGAGAACAAAGCCCGTTCGGGCTGGAAGATCAACAGTTTCGGGCCGTTTTCAGGGCGCTTGTCCGTTGTCTTACCACCGGCGCGTCCGTCGCCCTTGCAGCGCGACGGCTTCAGAAGCGCGGCGGCTTAAGCCTCGCGCCCTCCGGCTGACCATTACCTAATCACAATTGGCCAGGGGATGAAGTCCTAATCCAAGGGAGATGATCTGCGGACATTCTGACCCGTTCTTGACAGGAGGTGCAGAGATGAAGGGTAGCGTCAAATTTGGCTGGAGGGTCCCGACTTTTCCACTCGATGGAAGCCGTGGGGGCATTTTCAGAGATCAGATATACACATATCTGGACGCCATCCATGGGCGATTTGCATCAGCCTGGGTGGGCGACCATTTTTTTGTGGCATGGCATGAGGCGCTGGATCCAATGAGGGATCTCCTGGAGTGTTGGACAATGCTAGCCCACCTGGCGGGCAAATACCCTGAGTTGCTCTTTGGCAGTATGGTAGTGAACCAGTCGTTTCGCCAGCCCGCTTTGCTGGCCAAGATGGCGGCTACGTTGCAAACGCTTGCGGGTGGGCGATTCATCCTAGGTCTTGGCGCAGGGGGGGTAGAAGACGAACACCTCGCCTACGGCTATGACTTTCCATCCGATGCAACGCGTATTCATCGGATGGGGGAGGCAGCCCAGATCCTCCGTATGATGTGGACCCAGCCAAGTACCACTTTTCAAGGGCGCTTTTACCACGTGCAAGACGCGATCTGCGAACCCAAACCGGACCCGCCTATCCCCCTGTGCATCGGCGGGGGCGGCCCAAAACTGACGCTACGCTATGCGGCGCAATACGCCGATTGGTGGAACTGGCACAGCCCGCTGGAAGGCTACAGTGAACGGCTGGACCTACTGCGCGGGCACTGTGAGGCCGTGGGACGCGACTATGACTCCATAGTCAAGACGTGGGCGTCGGCCTGCGTTGCGGTGGCTCCGACAAGCGAGGAGGCTCAGCAAATCGCGGAAGCAAGCTTGCACTACGATCCCGGTTTCGGTTACCCGATAGGCTGGGGTTCGGTTGTGGGTACCCCGGATGAGGTGAGTGCGCAACTGAAAGACTTCGCGGATCTTGGCGTCCAGCACATTATCCTACAATTTGCGGATTTCCCCAGGACAGACAGCGCCATGCTATTTGCCGAGGAGGTCATACCGAGGTTCAGCTAACCCAGTTGATCAGTCCAGGGCGCGTTTTGCCGCAACAGGGATATAGTTGTGCAACAGGATCCGTCCCCAGCTCTCTTTGACAAAGAGGAAAAATGACTAGAATGACCGGAGCTCGATACATTGCTGAAACAATCGACGGATACGGGATTAAGCACGTCTTTTTTGTGACCAATATCGCTGCCAGAGCCTTGATGGAAATGGAAAAGCTGGGAATTAAGCGGATCCAGACCCATGGCGAGAAGGCGGCCGCGTATATGGCCGATGCCTACGCCCGCGTGAAGCGCGGACCCAGCCTCTGTATGGCCCAGTCGGTGGGTGCGGTTAATCTGGCGGCAGGGCTGCAGGATGCCTACCTGGCTTGTTCGCCCGTCATTGCCCTGACCGGAAGGGTGTTCCAGAGCAACCAACAGCGTCACGCCTATCAGGAAGTCGATCACGTGAATCCGTTTTCGGCCGTCACTAAATACAGTGCCTTGGTCACTAGTCCCGATCAACTGCCCATCTATTTGCGTCAGGCCTTCCGCTCATCCACTTCGGGCACACCTGGACCGGTTCACCTGGATCTGGAGGGGCATGCCGGGCAAGCGGTCGTCGATCAGGAAGTCGACGTAGAGGTCATCATTGAAGAAACCTTTACCCAGGTACCCCCGTTCCGACCTGAAGCCGAACTGGAAAAAGTGACTGCCGCGCTGCAACTGCTCAACCGGGCCAAACGGCCTGTCATCGTGGCCGGCGGTGGTGTGACCGCGTCGGGCGCCAAGGCAGAGCTACTTGCCTTGGCCGAGAAGCTTTCTATTCCGGTAGCCACCTCGCTGAATGCCAAAGCTATGTTTCCCGCTGACCACCCGCTGGCGGTGGGCGTCCCTGGTTTGTACTCCCGCGCTTGCGCTAACCAAGTCCTGTGCGAGGCCGATCTGGTCTTTTTTGTCGGCAGCCACACCGGCGGTCAGGTGACCTACGAATACCAGATTCCGCCTCGAGGCACGCCCATCATCCAGCTCGATATCAACCCGGAGGAACTGGGTCGCAACTACCCAATCCAGGTGGGCCTGCACGGCGACGTCAGAAACACTCTGCGTAAGATGCTTGTGCAGGCCGAAACCGTCCCGGCGCGTACAGAGTGGACCAGTAGGGTACGAGAGCTGGTCCAGAGCTGGAAAGAGAGCGTTCGCGACCTGGCAAACTCGGAGGTCGAGCCGATGCGGCCAGAACGCCTCTGCAAGGAACTGACCGACTATCTGCCCTCCGACGTCATTCTCGTTTCCGACACGGGCCATGCAGGCATCTGGACCGGCACCATGATCGATCTGGAACATCCCGACCAGAGCTACATTCGCTGCGCGGGTTCGCTAGGTTGGGCTCTGCCGGCGGCGATGGGCGCCAAATGTGCCCAACCCGACCGACCTGTGCTCTGTTTCACCGGCGATGGCGGCATCTGGTATCATCTTTCGGAATTGGATACCGCCCTGAACAATGGGATCAACACGGTTACCGTGGTCAACAACAACCACTCGCTGAACCAGGAAAAGCACGGCATGGAGCGGGTCTACGGCGGTCGATCCCCCGGCTCGGATAAACTGTGGCTCTTCCCAGACACCCATTTTGCCGACGTGGCCGAATCAATGGGCTGTTTCGGCATTACGGTAAACAAGCCGAGCGAACTTTCGGGTGCGCTCGATCAGGCATTTGCAGCGTGCAAACCGGCGGTGGTCGATGTCAAAACGCATATCGACGGCATTGCGCCGCGAGCGTGGGTGCCGGGGTGAAGATTGAATGTTGAAAGGAGGCGACGGGTCGTGAAACTGTTTACCACCTTTCTAGGAACCGAAACCAACACTTTCTCGCCTATTCCCACCGGCCATGCCAATTTCGCCGAGACGTTTCTGGTGCGAGGCGGGGATCACGGAGATGAGCCGTCCGTATATTCCCGACCATTGGCGATTGCTCGAGAGCGGGCCCAACAACGTGGCTGGTCAGTCGCAGAGAGTCTCGCCACTTTCGCCCAGCCCGCGGGCCTGACCGTACGTGCGGTGTATGAATCGTTCCGGGACGAGATCCTGGATGATCTGCGCGCCGCGCTGCCGGTGGATATGGTACTGCTCAACCTGCATGGCGCCATGGTCGCTGATGGTTACGACGACTGCGAAGGGGACGTGATAGCACAGGTCCGGGAGATTGTCGGACCGGGCGTGCCGATTGGCGTGGCGTTGGACCCGCATTGCCACCTGTCGCAAGAGATGGTGAACAACGCCACGGCGCTAATCACTTTCAAAGAATACCCGCACATCGACGCTGCCGAGTGTGCCGAGGAGTTGTTCGATATTATCGCCAGCGCCGCCGAGGGCAAGATCAGGCCTGCGATATCTGAGTTTGACTGCCGCATGATTGGCATCTACCACACGACCAGGGAGCCCATGCGGAGCTACGTGGACCGGATCAAGGGGTTGGAGGGGAGGGATGGGGTGCTGTCGATCTCAGTGGCGCACGGTTTCCCCTGGGGCGACGTGCCGGACATGGGTACCAAGATCCTGGTCGTTACCGACGGCCGTCCCGAGTACGGGGAGCGCCTGGCCCAAGAACTGGGACGTGAGCTTTTTGAGATGCGCGAAGCACTGCGTCCCAACTTTCTGAGCATCGACGAGGGGTTGAATCGAGCGTTGGAGATCGATCGTTCTCCAGTCGTGATGGCCGATACTGCGGACAATGCCGGTGGCGGCGCACCCAGTGACTCCACCTTCGTCTTGAAGGCCCTGTTGGAGCGCGGCATCGGGGAGGCAGCGCTGGCCTGCATATGGGACCCGGTTGCGGTGTCGCTAGCCATGGAGGCCGGGGTGGGCGCGCAACTCGATCTGCGGATCGGCGGGAAGACGGGGCCGATGTCCGGTGACCCGCTAGACCTAAGCGTCAAGGTGACTGGGGTGAAGCCCAACGCCACCCAGTCTTTCGGTCCTGAGGATGGCAGAGCGACAGTGCGGTTGGGCGATACGGTAGCCGTACACGTCAAGGGCATCGACATCGTTCTCAACTCGATCCGCGAGCAGGTCTTTAGCCCGGAATGCTTCAGCACGGTGGGGATCGACCCGCGGCAGAAGCACATCCTGGTGGTCAAGGGGAGCCAGCACTTCTATGCAGCCTTTGCCCCGCTAGCCGCTGAGGTGCTCTACCTGGCAACGCCCGGAGCGATAAACCCCGACCTGACCAAGTTCCCCTTTAAGCATATTGATCGCAACATATGGCCCCTGGTCGAGGACCCATTCTCTCAGCCGTAGTGCCCATTGCCTTATCCGTTCGTCGGGGACATTTTAGCCCGATGATCTGCGGACGTTCCGACCCGTTGAGGGCGCATATTCAGGAAAGTCAACTAAACCTGGGAAGTACCGGCTAGACAGAAAGGTAGGCGCCATGGACAAGGTGAGAATCGCGATCGTCGGGTGCGGAAACATCTCGCAGCTCAACGTCCCCGGTTACCTCCAGCACCCTAACTGCGAGGTCATCGCGCTGTGCGATATTACCCCCGGCCGGGCCGAAGCTCGGGCGAAGCAGTGGGGCATCTCGCCAAGGATCTACACGGACTACGAGCAAGTCCTCAACGACCCCAATGTCGATGCCGTCGAGCTTCTGACGCCACCACAACACCACGCGACCATGACGGTCGACGGTCTGGACGCCGGCAAGCACGTGTCCTGCCAGAAGCCGATGTGCACGTCGGTCGCGGAGGCGGACGTTATGGTGGCGGCGGCCAGGAGGGCCAAGACGAAGTTCCGGATGACCGAGAACTGCATCTATTACCCACCCATCCTCAAGGCCAAGGAGCTACTCGACGCCGGAGCCATAGGCGAGCCGTCCCTGGTCCGGTTTCACGCCGTAATCGGTGGACAGGCCGAGGGGAGCGTGGTCGACACAGACCCTGAGGCGTTCGTCTGGCGCAACGATCCCACGCTGAGCCCCTTGGGCATCGTGTATGAAGACGGTGTGCACAAATTCGCGACCGCCATGAAGTGGGTCGGAGATATCGAGAAGGTCTTCGGGATTGTCGGCAAGACCCAGGAGCACTTCATGGAGATGCCGACGGCGCTCATCTGGAAGTTCGAAGGAATGGACTGTTTGGGGATGTGCGACTACGTCTACGCGCCGCACATGACGGTCCGCACCAAGTACTTCGGGGGCGACGGCTACATGGAGATACACGGCTCCAAGGGCTCCATCCACGTGACGCGGTCTGCTGGTGAGCTGCTGGATTTTGCCCCGGTCCTGCTGATAAAAGGGACCGAGACGGAAGGCATCGAGGTTCCCTCGGACTTTATCGAGGGGTTCAACGGAGCTGCCAGCGACTTCATCGACAGCATCATCGAGGATAGACAGCCCGACCTCGACGCCGAGTTCGCCAAGAAGACGATCCAAGTGGCGATGGCCACCTACGAGGCGGCCAGGACGGAGGGTCCGGCTTATCCCAGGGCGATGGTCTAGAGGTCGCCGGCTGGGAAGTACCGGCTAGATAGAAAGGTAGGCGCCATGGACAAGGTGAGAATCGCGATCGTCGGGTGCGGAAACATCTCGCAGCTCAACGTCCCCGGTTACCTCCAGCACCCTAACTGCGAGGTCATCGCGCTGTGCGATATTACCCCCGGCCGGGCCGAAGCTCGGGCGAAGCAGTGGGGCATCTCGCCAAGGATCTACACGGACTACGAGCAAGTCCTCAACGACCCCAATGTCGATGCCGTCGAGCTTCTGACGCCACCACAACACCACGCGACCATGACGGTCGACGGTCTGGACGCCGGCAAGCACGTGTCCTGCCAGAAGCCGATGTGCACGTCGGTCGCGGAGGCGGACGTTATGGTGGCGGCGGCCAGGAGGGCCAAGACGAAGTTCCGGATGACCGAGAACTGCATCTATTACCCACCCATCCTCAAGGCCAAGGAGCTACTCGACGCCGGAGCCATAGGCGAGCCGTCCCTGGTCCGGTTTCACGCCGTAATCGGTGGACAGGCCGAGGGGAGCGTGGTCGACACAGACCCTGAGGCGTTCGTCTGGCGCAACGATCCCACGCTGAGCCCCTTGGGCATCGTGTATGAAGACGGTGTGCACAAATTCGCGACCGCCATGAAGTGGGTCGGAGATATCGAGAAGGTCTTCGGGATTGTCGGCAAGACCCAGGAGCACTTCATGGAGATGCCGACGGCGCTCATCTGGAAGTTCGAAGGAATGGACTGTTTGGGGATGTGCGACTACGTCTACGCGCCGCACATGACGGTCCGCACCAAGTACTTCGGGGGCGACGGCTACATGGAGATACACGGCTCCAAGGGCTCCATCCACGTGACGCGGTCTGCTGGTGAGCTGCTGGATTTTGCCCCGGTCCTGCTGATAAAAGGGACCGAGACGGAAGGCATCGAGGTTCCCTCGGACTTTATCGAGGGGTTCAACGGAGCTGCCAGCGACTTCATCGACAGCATCATCGAGGATAGACAGCCCGACCTCGACGCCGAGTTCGCCAAGAAGACGATCCAAGTGGCGATGGCCACCTACGAGGCGGCCAGGACGGAGGGTCCGGCTTATCCCAGGGCGATGGTCTAGAGGCCGCCGGCTGGGTCAGGCCGGGTACGCGTAGATCCTCGGGAGGTATGAGATATGGTGTTCGCCTGCCTGACGGCTACACCTACCAAGCAATTACACTTTGGACGGCCTCGTGGATATCGGTGGCACCAGGCAAGATGTATTCGGACATGCCTACGTTGTGTGCGATGGGCGCATCCCTGGCTCCAACGCGGCCGACCGGCGCGTCCAGGTACTCGAAACAGGCTTCACTGACGAGAGCCGCTATCTCCGCCGTCGGGCCCGCGGTCTTACAATCTTCAGCCACGACGACGACCTTGTGAGTTTTGCGAACCGATTGGAATATCGTCTCCAAATCCAATGGGGCCAGTGTACGCGGGTCAATCACCTCGACCGAAAGTCCTTGGTCGCGCAGTGTTCCCGCCACCTGGGTAGCCAGGCCAGCCATGTACCCAATTGCCACGACGGTCACGTCGTCGCCAGGGCACAGGATCCTCGCCTCGCCGAACGGAATCTCGTACTCTTCCTCTGGTACCCTGCCCCTGTCGTTGTAGAGCTTCTTGTGCTCAAGGAACAGGACGGGGTTGTCATCCCGGATCGCGGTTTTGAGAAGACCTTTTGCATCGTACGGTGTCGAAGGAAGGACAACGTAAAGCCCTGGAATGTGCATGAACCAGCTGGTCCAAGTCTGTGAATGCTGCGGACCGACACCCACCGCGCCGCAAGCAGCGCGCACGACAATAGGCACGCAGTACTGGCCCGCGGTCATGTAATGAGTCTTGGCGGCTGTATTGACCAACAGATCCATGGCCAAGGTGATAAAGTCTTCGAACATGATTTCAGCCACGGGGCGTGAGCCGGTCATCGCCGCCCCTACTGCGGCACCGACAATGGTCTGCTCAATCATGGGCGTGTCCAGGAGGCGATCTCTAAAATCCTTCTCCAGGCCCTTGGTGACTTTGAAGGCGCCCTGGTATCCACCCGGACCGCCGTAAATGTCTTCACCGATGATGAAAACGCCCTCTTCGCGTACCATCTCCTCTCGCAGCGCCTCGTTAATGGCCTCTCTGAAGGTAATCTCACGAGTGGTCATAGCTATTCCACCTCACTTGAGCGGAAGACGAACTCCACGCCCGCTTCAGGCGGAGGCTCAGGACTATTCAACGCAAATTCCTGTGCTTGATCTACCTGCTGCCGGACCCCGTCTGCGATTTGAGTTATGCGCTCTTCATCCAAGACACCTCGCTCGCGTAACCTTTGCTCGAACTGGGTGATCGGATCGCGTTTTGACCATGCGTCGATCTCCTCCTGAGGCCTGTAGGGATTTGTATCGAAAGTCGAGTGTCCTCCCTGCCTATAAGTCTTGCATTCGATGAGGGTGGGCCCCTCACCGGCCAATGCACGCTCACGCGCCGCGCGCACGGTTTCGTACACAACCATGACATCATTGCCATCAACAACGTGGCCAGGCATGTTATAGGCGCAGGCCCGGTCTGCCACGTTCGCAATGGCCGATGCCTCGGCAAAGCTCGTCGACATTGCATACTGGTTGTTGACACATACCCACACGACAGGGAGATGCCAGATTGCAGATAAGTTCAGGGCCTCATGAAACGTGCCCATCAGAGAAGCACCATCACCGAACATGGCCAGGACGATACGCCCGGTATTGGCACGCTTCTGCGTGAGGGCTGCACCGACCGCAACCGGATAGACGGCCGAAAGGACCGCCTGCACGCCGAGGTTGTTGGAAGCGGCATCTGCTATGTGAACGCTGCCACCACGACCACCACAATAACCCGTTGCCCGGCCCAGGATCTCGGCCATCAACCGCCCGGGATCGGCGCCCTTAATGATGTCGGCCACGTGCCCGCGGTGGGTGGGGATGATATAGTCCTTGTGGGTCAATGCCAAGCAGGCACCGACATGGGTAGCTTCCTCGCCTATTCCCGTGTGAAAGGCACCCGGTATGAGCCCCCTGTGAGTAAGCTGCTCGGCACATTGCTCGAACGAGCGGCCCAATACCATATATCGGTACATCTGCAACATCAATTCCTCGCTTATTGTCATAGTCACAGCTCCTTATGGTCGCGATGCTGCGGTCAGCCTTCGTCGTTAGCCAAGAACGGACCGAGGATTCTCCATCAGCTCTTTGAGCCGCTGCAGGAACGCCGCCGCAGCCACCCCGTCCACCACACGGTGGTCAAAGGTTACGGTGATCAGAGTCACAGGAATGGTCACCGGTTGACCATTTTTCAGCACCAACTGGGCTCGCTTTGCACCAATGGCCAAAATACCACTCTGGGGTGGGTTAAGCAGCGGGATCGACAACGTGATGCCAAGCATGCCCACATTGGTTAACGTGAACGTCCCGCCCTCCAGGTCTTGAGGGTGCAGTCGGTTACCCGTTGTGGATTTCTGCAAGCGGACGATCTCACTGGCTATCTCTGCCAGCGAGAGCTGGTTAGCGCCCCGCACGACAGGTACGACCAGTCCCCGGTCAGAAGCCATCGCCACACCCAAGTTGATCGTGCGGTAAAGACGAATACCTTCATCGGTCCAGGTCGCGTTCAACGTGGGGCAGCTTTCCAGCGTAAGGGCGACCAATGGTGCCAGCAGGTGGGTAAAAGACAGGCGGAACCGGTGGGATGCTTCCCAGTCGGTCGAAAGCTCGCTTCTCAAAAGTTCCAGGCTAGTTAGATTCACCTCACAGGCGGCGGAAGCCTGTGGTATAGCCGCGGCCTGACTCAGGTGTGAGGCCATAGCACGCTGTAATGGCGTAGGCTTAATCAGCTCGAATTCAGCGTCACCAGCGGCTTCTGGCCCGTCTGTGCCCATTGCCGTGCTGCGGGCATCAGCGTACGCCCTTACGTCCGCCTCGCGTATTCGCTTTTGCCCGACTTGCTTTTGCACATCCTCCAAGTCAATTCCGAGTTCGCGTGCCAGGCGCCTGGCCACGGGGGACGCAGCCACTGTCTCCGGATCTCTAGTGGTGACAGTAATACCCTGGGGAGAGCCGACGGCTTCTTGCTCCTTGGGCGGGTGCACCGCCTCGGCCTCGGGGATGGCGTCGCCGGGGGCGCCGATCCACGCGACGGCGGCGCCAACAGGGACAGTCGCGTCGATAGGTACCAGCACTCTCAGGAGTATCCCGGCCTCCTCCGCCAGCACCTCGATAGAGGCCTTGTCGGTTTCCACAACGAAGACCGCTTGACCGGCGGCAACCGCATTCCCTTCTTCGCAAAGCCACTCTACGATGCGGCCCTCCTCCATTTCGTATGTAAGCTTGGGTAGAATGACTTGAGTAGCCACGGTACCTCCCGATCCCCCGGCGCGCAGCCGCTGCGCTTTCAAATCCAAATACTACTAGAGCATAAACTTGCGAGTAGTCAAGCAGGTGAAGAACAGAGCATGAGGCATTTGCATCATGACATGGGGCGTCTTTTCAATAATAGCCCGATTTACCTGGGAAGTGACTGTAAAACCCACCTATGAAGGTGTCTGCTGCAGCGACTACGTATTATAATATAATTTTGTGTTCAGTCAAGCTCGGCTGGATCTGTTACGCCACTTCCATGACGTGGTTTGGTCCGGGACCGCGTGGAAGTTTACCCGACAGAACTGGCGTAGCACCTAGCTGTAGCTACAATAGTTCTTATGACCAGAAAACCGAGGACTGTAGCAAGTAATGTGCAATCAAGTTTCCATTTGCTAATGGGTGTGCACAATCGATTTTTGGAAAAAGTGCCGCATAGCGAGTTAAGGGATTCAGGTGGCGGTGCGACACGAAGTCGCATACGCATTTGTTACACTTGAAAATCAGGATGTAACCCAATGTTCTGCCATTGGTATCCTACCAGTCTAAGTAAAGGGCGACTGGGACAATTGTAGCCTCATCCGAACAGGATGGCAATCAAATCGTGAGAGGCGGTTGTGACTGTTAGCGTCAGAGCGGTCGGGAGCTTGGATAGGGTGAATGATGAAGTCAGGTTTGCTTCAAAGCAGCCACATCGTTTTGACCCACTCGACAAAAATTGTCATCTCCGCCTTTTTGGTATTCGAGTTGCACAAGTGGCGAATCGTCAGCACCACAGCAACTTGATGGGTTGGCCGAATGGCAGCAGGCAAATGGGGCGCGTTGCGTCCCCCTGTTGGCCGCCTGCGCTGGGGTTGTCGTGGAAGCAAACGATTTCGTCCGTGCCATCAGGGGGAACCTCATGGATCCACAACAGCAGCCAGAGTTAAGCGTAGGACAGAAGGCAAATTGGGGGAAAGCCATATTGCTCTCGTTGGGGCTGATTGCACTCCTGATATTTGGAACCTAAGTCAACTATGCCCAGGGAAAACTCGGCGACTCCTCAGCTGCCGAAGGCTCGTCAGGGGACGAGCCTACCACAACACCTGTGCCAACGCTTACGTTCACGGAATGGAGGAGTGAGGCCGAGACGATCTCCTGCGGCACGCTTTTGGGCAATGCCGATCAGAACGAAGGCAAGACCGTCTACTTTCGTGGACAGGTAGGGCACATAGCCTCGGAGACCGAGACTTATATTGAGATGTGGGTGCATGTCGCGCTCGACGGTCGAACCGAAGGCTGGGGTGAGGGCCAGGTGGTGTTGCCTTCCGCGACTTCCCCGCAGGAGTCAATGTGGGGGACATAATCTCCTTTGTGGCGGTCATGGACGGTGTTGATCCTGTTCATCACGTGCCAGAACTGACCGTAAAGGCCTTGGAGGTCGAATGGAAGGAAGCCTGCCGGCCCACCTGGAAAAGTCAGCGAGATTTTTTTGTAAGCTTCAAGCCTGCACTTAGTCGTTGCCTTCCCTTTTTGCAACTAAACGGTTGTTCTCATCGCCTAAGTGCCGCTGCTGCGCGGGTCCGTGTACATGGTCGCTGTAATCGACTGGCACAGTCGTCATGTGCTCGCCCGGCAACTCTTCAACACCTTAGACGGCATCTCCTGTCTCGATGCTCCGCGCCAAGCGCTCTGAACAGGTCGACCCAAGATCTCCAACGCCGACCAAGGCGCACAATTCACGGCCGATGCCTTCTCTGCCTACCTGCTCGCTGACAATCTTCAGGTCAGCACGGGTGGTTGAGATTGGCCCTAAAAAGCTGGACCGCAAGTTAGCGTGTATAATGAAACAGGCCACCTAGCCGGTGGAGAGGCAGAACAGTGTTCAAGAAACCGGCTTTCTCCAAAGAGCATAAGGCCCTGAGAATATCTCTATTTCAGAATCTTTTTCTGGCAGGCAGCAGGACCAGTAGGCCCTAAAGGGATAGCTTAAGACATTTATGCAGCATGCTAATTGACCAAGGAGGTCAAGATGTCAAATCGATTTACTCTTCTCTGTCTATTCCTCATCGCAGCGCTCGTGCTGGTTGCTTGCGCCGCGGCGGCGCCGGCCGAAGAGGCCCCCGACGGTCAGGCTTCTCTGGAAGAGGCACCTGCCGACACCAGCGGCAAGGTCGTCGTCGAACCGGGCGGTGTGATCCGAATCGGTGGTTCCTTTGCTCTGACCGGTCCGATCCCTACACTCGGCCTGGACATCCGCCAAGGCGCGGAACTGGCCATCGATGACCTCAATGCGGCCGGCGGACTGGATGGCTTCATGTTCGAGCTGGTGGCTGAAGACGGCGCCTGCGACGGCACGCAAGGAACGAACGTCGGCAACAAATTTGCTTCCGACGAGACAATCGTCTCCGTCACCGGCGGTACCTGTTCGGGCGAGACCTTCGGTCTCATGCCTATCCTGCAGGAGGCGCGCATCCCCTTTGTGAGCCCCAGCGCGACCAATCCCGATATCACGTCCTCGAACTGCGATGTCTGCAACCGCGTCGCCCTCAGCGACGCGCTCCAGGGCGCCACCGATGCCAGGTATGTGTTCAGTGATCTGGGCCTTACCAAGGTAGCGGTCGTCCACGATAACTCCGACTATGGCAAAGGTGTTGCCGAGATTTTTCGGAATAGCATTGCCAGCTTGGGAGGCGATGTAACCAGCTTCGAAGGCGTCCAGGTAGGCGATACAGACTTCCGCGCCATGCTGGCCAGGGTGGGCGCAGGTGGGCCTGAGGCCATTTTCTTCGGCGGATACGCTACCGAGGCCGGTCTCATCGCCCAGCAGATGACGGAAACACCCGGCCTCGAGGACACGGTATTCATGAGCGTTGACGGCGCCTTCACGCAGCAGTATCTCCAGGCCGCCGGCGACGGGGCGGAAGGCACGTTCATCTCCTTACTTGCCGGAGACGACTCCGAGGCATTGAACGCAGAATTCGACGCCAAGTACATCGAGAAATTCGGTGTCAGCCCCGACGAACTCGGCGCTTTCCACAGCCAGAGCTACGATTCGGTGATGCTGATCGCGGCCGCAATTGCCGAGGTAGCTTCTGTGGACGACAACGGCAGTCTTATCATTGACCGCGAGGCACTAGTCTCGGCCGTTCGCACCGTCGATGCCTTCGACGGTCTCACAGGCACAATCAGGTGCGACAGCATAGGTGAATGCGGCGCAGGGGGTGTCCAGATTTACCAGGTCACCGACGGCGCTTTCGTTCAGGTCTCCGGTTTCGGGATGGAGTAGAGGTCGACAGAATCGGGAGAGGGAATGAAGATTTTCTCTCTCCTCTTTCCCCTTAACGCTCCCCGGATAAATTGCTATAGCCTTCAATCCGTTGAAAGCCCTCGGGTGGCAGCTGACGTTGAACCACCATGGGGCCCATGGCATCTTCGATTTGGCAAAACCCGGTCTCAGACTCCAGACCGTCAGACTTGCTGCCTAGACCAGACCATCCCAAATCACAGGGAAACCCGACCCGCAGATACTCCAACCCACAATAACTGAAGCCTACATATTCCTCGACGGGTCAGCCTCCCGACAACCCAGGAGAAACCAACAAAGAGGATGCTGCCATATTTGCTTCATGTGCGGCATACTCAGCACATCTGTATGGCTCGTCCTCATCGACCTCGGTCGTCCATACTTAAGGAAGCAGATTGACTCAGTGCATGAGATTCTGTAGAGTGACCGATTTGACCTTCCTTACATCGGGGGGCGACAATAACTATAACCTGGCCTATTGCCTACTTGATCTCCTACCAGGCCGGAACAAGAACGCGCACAATTCGAAAACTGACACGAAACTGGCATGATGGCTAGGAAATTTGCCACAAAAGTTACGTGCGGCAAGTGTATACTAAAGTTTTCGCAGTCCCGTGACCCGAGTGTGACGCCAAGGTGCCATTGACCCTTGCCGCCTTCGCTCAGATCGACATCGACACCGGTTTGACTACGCGCAGAATGGCCGGCCGTCAGTGACGGAAGCGTGGGCTCACTTACATAGCCCCCCTCCTGCCTGTGCAAGGAAAGAGGAAAGGTGTCGGTCTATCGTCAAGGCAGTTCACCAAGTCCTTTCCATCTGTGCCCGATTGCGTGAAGCGCTGGTGACCCTTCAGGCAATCGCAAGGGTTGGCGTCGTGTCGGACAGAATCGCCAGGAGCATTTGAGGGTATTGTGCCAGCAGAGTAAGTGTTGTGCTGACCAATGTGCCCGGCCCGTCGCAGAAACTCTACTTTGCCGGCAAGCTTCTCAAGACGATCGTCTTCTGGGTGCCGCAGTCCGGCTCTACGGGCGTGGGTATCAGCATCTTCAGCTACGCCGGGCAGGTGATGAGTCCGCTCTTCACCGACCGCGGGTTGGCGCCGGACCCGGACACCATCGTCACAGCCATTCTGGAGGAGGAGTTCGACAGTTTGTTCTATCTGGCGCACGTGCAGGAACTGCGGGCGCGTCGAAGCGCGGAGTTTGCCCCACACGCAGGCTCCGCATCCAATTCGGATTTACTCACGTCGGCGTCTGTTCAACGCCGTCATATCATGAATACAGGAGAGAAAGAGTGACTGAACGGAAGCAACTTACCACCGCTCACGGCGCACCAGTCGGCGACAACCAGAATTCACTCACTGCCGGCCCGCGCGGGCCGCTTCTGATGCAGGACTATCAACTCCTCGAGAAGATGGCAACCTTCAATCGCGAACGCGTCCCGGAGCGTGTTGTGCATGCCAAAGGTTCGGGGGCCTACGGCACCTTCACCGTAACCAATGATGTCACCCGTTACACCAATGCCAGCATATTCTCGCAAGTAGGTAAGCAAACCGACTGCCTGCTCCGTTTCTCGACCGTCGCAGGTGAGCGCGGCGCCGCGGACGCTGAACGCGATGTCCGCGGCTTCGCCGTCAAGTTCTACACTGAAGACGGAAACTGGGATATGGTCGGCAACAACACGCCGGTCTTTTTTGTGCGCGATCCCTATAAGTTCGGCGACTTCATCCATACGCAGAAGCGCGATCCCAAGACGAACATGCGCTCCGGCACAGCCATGTGGGACTTCTGGTCACTCTCCCCTGAAAGCCTGCACCAGGTCACCATCCTGATGAGTACTCGCGGTCTGCCGCAGGGATACCGCTTTGTCAACGGCTACAGCAGCCACACTTACAGCTTCATCAATGCAGACGATGAGCGTTTCTGGATTAAGTTCCACTTCAAGACCATGCAGGGAATCAAGACGTGGACAAATACCGAGGCGGCCGCGATCGTCGGGCAGGATCGTGAAAGCTCGCAGCGGGACCTCTTCGAAGCGATCGAGAGGGGCGATTACCCCAAGTGGCGCGTCTGCGTCCAAGTGATGCCGGAGGAGGACGCCGAGACCTACCACGTCAACCCCTTCGATCTCACTAAGGTCTGGCCCCATGGCGACTACCCGCTGATCGAGATCGGCATCATGGAACTCAATCGCAACCCGGATAACTACTTTGCCGACATCGAGCAGGCCGCGTTTGAACCTTCCAACATCGTGCCCGGCATCAGCTTCTCGCCGGACAAAATGCTCCAGGCGCGGATTATGTCCTACGCCGATGCGCATCGCTACCGCATCGGCGTCAACTATGCCGCGCTTCCTGCCAACAAGCCCCAGTGCCCGGTCCATCACTATCACCGCGACGGCAACCTGCGTTTCGACGGCAACGCTGGCGGCGAGGTCAACTATGAGCCCAACAGCATGGGAGGACCGGTCGAAGACGCGCGTTACCTTGAGCCACCGCTCAAGGTGTCGGGCGACGCTGACCGCTACGACCATCGCGTGGGTAACGACGACTATACCCAGCCCGGCGACCTATTCCGCCTGATGGACGACGACCAGAAAGAGCAGTTGTTCAGTAATATCGCCGAAGCGATGGATGGAGTGCCCGAACGCATCAAGGTCCGCCAGCTTGTCCATTTCTACAAGGCCGATCCGGACTATGCATGCGGCGTGGCCGGAAAGTTGGACTTTACCCATGCCTGCGAGCGGGTGGCTGCACTCGCGGATCAGTCTCTGGCTGAACTGATCGTCCAGACCAGCGCAGGAGCGTATAGGGATCTGCAGTCAACACCGGAAGAATTGCTGGCCAAAGCCGCCGACTGACCCTGCGGTAGCTCATTCATAGACCTGAAATCGATGAAACTTTGGAGGCCTACACACGAGGTTTCCGAGACCGGGATTCGTTGTGCAGGCCTCCATGCAGTAAGCCACACCGCGGTGAGGCGGCCGCATGCCTGCCTTGGCTCTATGCGCCCACAGTTCCTATGCCCTGATGCTTTCTACGACCGAGTAGGAGCACCGCACTCAATGCAACGCCCATCGTGTCCTGCGGTACCCAGCAGGGACGGCAGTGCAGTCAGACCCCAAACTCTGACCCATGATCTGCCCGGAATCTCCTGATTGCAGCAGTCTACACCGATTTCAGGTTTCTACAAGGCCAGAGTAGCCGCAGCCTCATTTGTTGGATCCAGTCGTGAGACCAAGAAACACCAGGCACATTGTCGAAAAACTTGACTGGTGGATGACGCACTCCTGCGGATGAAAGAGAATCTTCCGCAAGGGACCTGCCCTCCCGCTCTCGAGGTTGGAATATGGTTACTGCTTCGAGTAAGCGAGCAGGTTGAATTGAAGCAAGGGATGTAAGTAGGGTGGAAAGGATCGCAGGGATTGCGGGCTGGATAATTTTGGGCGCTGTGCTGGGGGGCGTTGTGGGTTACGTGATGGGGTTGGATGAGAGAGAACTGAGTGAGACGCCGGTTGAAGTGACGGCGACTCTGATTAATCGAAATGATGCTGGTGAATTGGTACCGAAGGTGATGGTGAAGAACTATGGCGCTGCCATCAGGTCGGGCCCTGGGGCTGTATATGACATTGTTGGAAATGCGCCCATGGAGAGCGAGTATAGGATTGTAGGGAGGAATCAGGCCGGTGATTGGTGGAAGATTGTTTTTGTCGACAATGAGGGTGAGGAAGCGCATGGGTGGTTGTATGCGCCATTTGAGGAAGCTGTGAATGCCGGCTGGGTTGAGGTGGCTGAGGCGCCGCCGACGCCGACGATTGAGGTCCTGCCAACATTTGCGCCAGAGCCAACGTTGATTCCTGCACCGACATTTGCGCCAGGCGCAGGTTAAGTCTCAGTTTTGTCCTCGCAGCTACGCGGGACCGTACGGCATGGGTATGAGCAAAATGGGACGCGGAAGCTAAGCCAGGGTCAGGATCGACTCGATTGCGGTCTTGTATGGATCGACATATTGCTGCAAAGCCCCCGGAATCGTCCCGATGAACTCCTGCGCCTCTACGGTGCAGAATTCAAATGATCGCCTGGCCGGTTTTCCATGCGCGCAAGCGTGCGTCCAGGTCACAAGCGATTGTGCATGTTCCTCGCGTGAGATCTGTGAAGCGGAGAACGGTAGAAAGAAGAGAGGCGGACAACGCTGACCGTCTCGCCTGCCGGGCGCATAGCCGGAAGGAGGAGATTAAGCGATGGACAAGCTTATCCGACCTGTGGTTTTCAACATAATCACAATTGCCGCCTTGCTATCTGCCCTGGTCCAGATGGCGATAGTCGCGCCGGGGCGCACGACGCCAACGACGGCTGAGGCCGTTCAGCTTCTCAGAGAGCTTGCGCAAGAGAGTGACGCCGTGGACGAAACCTTGAGCGTGCGTCTAACGACCGACCAGGAGCGACGTCAGTGGTTCAGCAACAGCATGGTCGTCACCATGGCCATCGCGATTCTGGCCAATGTCATCGCGAACCATCTCGGCCGCGGGAGACAGCGCATGAACGTTGCCAGGATTCGCCGGTTGGAGGCGGAACTACATGAATTGCAGTCAAGGAGGTCGTAAAGTGAAGGGCGAACTTTTCCAACCCGTACTTTTCAACCTGATTACGGTCGTGGCAATGCTGTTCTCACTTTTCCAGCTGGTAGCCGTGTCGCAAAGAACAGCAACGAATGAGGTCATCGAACTATTTGAGGAGCTTGCCGCAGAGGGCAGTATTGAGGATGAAACGCTGAGCGTGCGTCTTGCCGCCGAGCAGGACCAGCGCCTGCGCTTAGCAAACTATATGCTAGGCACACTGATGATTGCGATCCTGGCCAATGTTGTCGCGAACTATATCGGCAGAGGACGGCATCATGCCAATACCGCAAGGATTCGTGAGCTGGAGGCGGAGATACGCGGAATGCGATGGCGTTAGCGCCTTTGACCCAAACCAGACCAGATTAAACGCCTCAGATTGGGTTCCAATTCTTGGGGCCAAGTTCGTGGGTGCGTCTTGGATTCGGGGTGGGAACAGTCTGGCGGGGAATTCATTCCAGCGGTGGTTGTAAATACTGTCGGGATCCTGGAGAGACTCAGGGCAGGCGCGAGGCTTGGCCTAACCGGGAGGCTCTTTGATTTGGAGGGCCCAGAGCAGGCACCAGGGCGAGGAGAGAGTGCCGAGGTTTGTCTGAGTGACCTTGGATCGGGGACTGGCGGGAGGTGGTTTGGCGAAACTCTTTCGACAGGGCACCCGTTACGAATATCGACACCAGGTCGGCGAGGCATGTTGTAGGAGGGGGGGGCGTTGCGGGGGCGGAGCCCCCGCACAAGGGAGGCCGCTTGCGGCCGACCGCACAACTGCAGTAGTCAGTGGTCAGTGAATGACAGCGGTCATTGATCGTGGTCTTGACGGTTGTCAACGAGAGAAGCGTGATCGGTGAGGGTGGTTGGAGGAAGGATCTAGCCTTTGAGGCCGCTGATGGCGATGCCCTGGATGAAGTAGCGTTGGGCGACGAAGAAGACGAAGATGACGGGTACGATCATCATGGTGGAGGCGGCCATGAGGAGGTCCCAGCGGGTGCGGCCGGCGAAGGCGGTTCGGAACATGGCGAGGCCGAGGGCGACTGTGAATTTGTTGGGGTCCTTGGCGAGGTAGAGGAGGGGGCCCATGAAGTCGTTCCAGGTGCCGATGAATGTGAAGATGGCGATGGTGGCGAGGGCGGGTTTGGCGAGGGGGAGCATGATGCGCCAGTAGATGGTGATTTCGCTGGCGCCATCGATGTAGGCGGCGTCGGCGAGCTCGGCGGGGAGGGTGCGGAAAAACTGGCGCAGGAGGAAGATATTGAAGGCGCCGCCGCCGAAAAAGAAGGGGACAGTGAGGGGGAGAATGGTGTTGACCCAGCCGATGCGGCTGAAGATGACGAACTGGGGGATCATGGTGACGATGCCGGGCAGCATGACGGTGGCGAGCAGGATGGCGAACCAGACGTTGCGGCCGGGGAAGTCGATGCGAGCGAAGCCGTAGGCGCAGAAGGAGGCGGAGACAAGGACTGCGACCTCGTTCAGCAGCAGGATAACGATAGTATTGCGGACATAGAGCGCAAAGGGCCTGGTTGTCCAGGCGTCGACGTAGTTGCTGAACTGGATGGGATCCGGAATCCATTCGGGTGGGTAGCGAAAGATGGCGAGCTCGGTCTTGAGGGAACTGGAGAGCAGCCAGAGAAAGGGGAGGAACATGACAACGGCGCCGGCGAGCAGGACGGTCCAGACGAAGATGCGCCAGAAGCGCTCGTTGTCCAGGAGTTGGGTTGCGGTTGTACGTGTTGATGCGCTCATCAGAGTCTTGTTGCTGGTTGCACCGATTTTCATTGGCCGTTTGCGCGGCTGGTGCTGGCAGACGGCGAAAGCAAGCGGTTAGCTGCCGACATCTTCGTAGTAGACATAGCGGCCAACGTATTTGAAGACGAGCAGGGTGAGTGCAAAAATGAGGAAAAAGAGGACCCACGCCAGCAGGGAGGCGTAGCCCATGTCGAAATACTGGAGGCCGTTGCGATAGATATAAAGGACGTAGAACAGAGTGGCGTGCTGGGGGCCACCGCCGGTGATGAGGAAGCCGGCGGTGAAGATCTGGAAGGAGCCGATGATGCCTATGATGAGGTTGAAGAAGATGACGGGTGACATGAGGGGGATGGTCACATTGATGAGGCTGGCCCAGCGGCCGGCGCCGTCGATTTCGGCGGCTTCGTAGAGGGATTGGGGGATGCCCTGGAGGCCGGCGAGGTAGATGACCATGGTGGCGCCGAGGGCCCAGAGGCTCATGAGGATTATGGCGGGCATGGCCCATTCGGGCTCCTGCAGCCAGGCGATTTTGGGGAGGCCGATGGAATCCAGGAGGGCGTTGAGGAGGCCGAATTCGGTATTGAGAACGAAGCTCCAGAGCACGGCGTTGGCGACGGCGGGGACGATACTGGGCAGATAGTAGATGGTGCGAAAAACGGCGATGCTGCGCGTCTTGAAGTTCATCAGCAGCGCGAGGAAAAAGCTCAGGACGAGCCCGACGGGTACGGAGACGAGGGAGAAGTAGGCGGTCACTTTGAGGGACTGGTAGAAAAGATCGTCGGCGAACATTTTTTTGAAGTTGCCGAGGCCGATGAAGAATGGTGGGCGGATCATATTCCAGTCGAACACGGTTAGCCAGGCGGCGACGAGGGCAGGGCCGACAAAGAAGAGGAAGAAGCCGAGGATGAAGGGGGAGATGAAGAAGTAGCCTGTGAGGGCGCGGCGCGCGCGGCGTGTGCGGGGCCAGGGCAATCTAGTTCTTTGCGCTTCTACTGCCATGACGGTTCTCCGCGAAGCTGGCTACAGGCACCCTTGGGGGTGTAGCTTTCTGCCTGTAGCCAGCTCTGTTGCATTTGGTACGGGTCAGGAAGGCGGCTGGGAGACGTGAAGGACGCCCAGGCAGACCTGCCCGATTTCCCCTGAACTTGCAGAGGAAGGACGCCGACTAGGATGTTGGGCGCGCCTGCTCGGTTTCCATAATCTGGTTGGCTTCGGCAACGGCCGCGGGCAATACGTCTTCCGCGCGTGCTTCGCCGTTGAATATCTGGCTGAAGACCGGGTTGATGGCGGTCTCGGCGGCTTTAACGTAACCGACCGGCATGGTGAGGTAGTGGCCGTAGTTGGGCGCGTATTCGGTGACGATGAGTTCGTAGCCGGGCGGGTGCTCAGGCTCAACACACCAGTCGGCGATCGACTCTTCGGTCATGAGCGCGTTCTGGCTGGGAAGCCAGAGGCCGGAGCGGCAGTAGCGCTCCTGGTACCAGGGTGAAGAGAGGAAGCGGATCAGCTCCCAGGCTTCGTCCGGGTTTTCGGCGTCCTGGACGACGGTGACGAGGTGGGCCTGCATGTCGGTGCCGGGGCGCTGCATTGCGGGCAGGACGGCGGTGCCGATGCCGCCCTCGATCTCCCAGTTCCAGGAGAGGGCCCAGGAGCCGTCCACCTGCAGGGCAACCTTTTTGGTTTCGAGAAGCTGGGTGCCGCCCATGCCGAGCGCTTCGAGGGCCTCGGTGCGGGGCATTACGCCATGGGCGAGGCGGAGGTCGGCGATATTCTGCAGGGCCTGAATTGCTTCGGGGCTGTCGAGGACGATTCTTTCGGACTCAGCGTCGATCCAGTCTGAGCCGTTGGACTGGACGGCGGCATGAAGAGGGATCCACCAGGTGGGCCAGTTGACGCCCCAGCGTTCCATGTTGTTGGCGTCGAAGTCGGTGTCGCCGGGGTGGTTGCCATTGACGTCGACTGTCAGTTCGGTGGCGATGGCGAGGAAGTCGTCCCAGCCCCAGGCCTCTTCGGGGTCGTTGCTGGGGGGTTCTACGCCGAGCTCCTCAAAGAGGGAGACGTTGTAGTAGAAGTGGGGGGCGACCCAGCAGGAGCCGATGCCGTAGCTTTCACCCTGGTAGACCTGACGGTCGTCTTCCTGGGGTTGGATCCAGTAGTCGGGGGCGGAGAATTCGGGATCGGCTTCGATGTAGGAGGTGATTGGGAGGAGGAGCCCCAGGTGGGCGAAGGTGCGGTAGACGTCGCTCTCGACGCGGGAGGTGTCGGGCGGTGTACCGGCCACGACCAGGGCCATGAGCTGCTCGAGGCGGGACGTGCCCTGGGCCTGCTGGACCAGAACCCACTCGATGTTTGGATTTTCGTCGTGGAAGAGCTCCTGCTCTTCGGGAATGAGATCGGGGCTGCCAGGCATGCCGAGGAACTCGATCTGGACGCGTTCGGCGGCCGGTTGTTCTTCACTCATCTCGCCTGTCGCGGCCGGCGCGGCCGGTTGACAGGCGGCCAGGGCTGCCGTGCCGAGGGCGGCGCCGGAGAAGTGCAGGAATCGTCGTCGGCTAAGCTGCTGATTCATAGATGGTCTCCTTGATGGCTGCTGTTCTGAATCGACTGTGATGAGAGTTTAGCGTGTCAGATTGGGGATGCTCCGGGAGTATACAACATAGAAAGACGGCTCCGCAAGGCTTGTGGAAAACGTCGGTTCCCAGGAATTAGTCTGTATGGGTCGGGCGGTTGGCAGTGCAACTGTCCCATGGGGAGTGGGCGGACAGGTTGCCAGAGAGCGTCTCCTCCGGTACGATTGGTTTTTCGTACCGGGTGTGGGCAGGTAGTTGCCGGCTGCGGTCTCCAGGAGGTTAGAGGCAGGAATGATGGCAGTTACAGAGCGAAGCGGGAAAGCCGCAAGAGGCCTGAAAGGCGGCCGTCCTGCGCTTGGCGAAGCTGGTCTGAGAGATGCAGGCGGAAGGCGGCGCGCACCTGTACTGTGGGCCGGGCTGTGGGCAGTAGCCGGGCTGGGCGCGGCTCTTGGCGGCTACGCGTTTCTGTATGAGCCATTTGACGTGCGAACGGAGAGGCTGGCGGTGCGGCCGCTGCGGGACAAGGCGGGGGTGCCGGGAGAGGGGTTGAACATCCTTCACCTTTCAGACACGCACTTTCGAGGGGCGGACCGCCGTGAGCGTACGAAGATCGAGCAGGTCCGGCGGGCGACGGCGGGCGAAGAGATCGATCTGCTGGTTCATACGGGCGATTTTCTGCACAATGACAGCGGGCTGGACAATGTCCTGGCGTTGATCGACAGTATTCCCAAGCCCCGCCTGGGCGCCTATGCGGTTACGGGCAATCATGACCATGTCTTTTATAGCATGCGAAGGGCGCCGTTATACACCTGGCGGCTTTTTCGGGCGCGGGAGGCGGAGAACGGCGCAAGCAATGGCGCTCGTAGCGCTACGGAGGCAACGGAATACAGTAGTGCGGGTCTACGCGATCTTTTTCGGTTTGGAAGGTACCTGGTTTCGAACCGAATTGATGCGGAACCGACCGGAGTGAACGACATCTGCCGTCTGCGCCGGGCGTTGGCGGAGCGGGGCATGCAGTTCCTGGATAACCGGGCTGTGCGGTTGGGGGAGACGGGCGTCTACCTGGTGGGTATCGAGGATCTGATGGAAGGCGAGCCGGACCTGCAGGGAAGTCTGGCGGGCGTGCCCCAGGACGCGCCCACGGTGCTGCTGTCACACAATCCTGACATCATTGAGGCTGCTGCAGCCGCCCGCGCGGACCTGATTCTGGCCGGCCACACGCACGGCGGACAGATCGTGCTGCCGTTGATTGGCCCCACTTATACGCAGACTGAACAGTTGTCACGCGGGGAGGCGTCGGGCTACTCGCGGCGGGGGAAGACGCAGGTCTATGTTCATCGCGGGCTTGGTGAGGGGGTCCCGGTACGATTCGGTGCGCCGCCGCACGTCACCTTTATCCGGCTGCTGCCGGCGCGACGGGATTCCGCCGTTGGAGCGGGGTGCGACGGGAACAGAGGATGAGTGGCCGGTCAGTTTTGGACGTTGATCGTGACCAGGCAGGGGGTGGGGTAGTTACTGCTTGTATCGACGACTGTGAGGCGGATGGTGTAGGTGCCGTTTGCGACCCCAGTGCTGTTCAAGTGGCCAAGGGTGCCATTCTCGATTGGGGGGCCTTTGGCGCCGCCCTCCCCTGATCTGTCGCTGCCATCGAACCAGGTAAAGCCCTTGGAGGCATTGGCGCCGGGCGCGATCTCCAGCTTGTAGAAGTTGAACTGTTCATGGGTGGCCCGGCCTGTAATTGGCACGACGCCGCTGACAGTCTGATTGATGCCGGGTGAGGAGATGGCCAGGCGGCTGTCGGAGCAGGTTACCGGGACGATGGCCGGCGGCGGCGGTTCCTGCTGTGGGGGGGGAGCCACCTCCTCCTCCGGCTCCTCGGTGGGCGTTGGCGACAGCGTTGGCGTAGGCGTAACCGAGGGGGCAACTGTGGGTACCGGAGTCTGGGTCGGCGGCGGCAGAGGCGTGTTTGTGGCGGTCGGGGTCAAGGTGGGCGTGGCGGTCGAAGTAGGGATGACAACTGTTGCGGCCGGGGCGGCGCCGGATGCAGACTCGTCTGTGCCGCCGGAGCCGTCTGAGCCGCCGGCTGTCCCGTTTTGCTGAACACGACTGCCTTCAAGCGTCGAGGAGATTCTGTCCTGTAAGGTAGACAGCGCACTCCCGATCTCTCCTCCCATAGCTCTAAGGCTCCAGAAGATTACCAGCACAACCAGAACGATTAGCAGTGCTGCCATCACGGGCACGAGCCAGTCGCGGATGGATTCGAAGGACTCGGACAGGCGGGTAGAGAAGGCGGTATGTTCGAGGTCGACGTCCTGGGGCCGGTAGTCCACGGGGCGCACCGGTGGCAGCCTGACACCGGTACTGGTACTCGCCAGCGTGCGGGAAAGGCTATTGTCGGCCATGGCGCGCCGGCGGTCGATCATCTGGTTGGGGTCGAGATTGAGATAGTAGGCGTAGTTTCGGAGGAAACCGCGGCCAACAACCTCCCCGGGCAGGAGATGCCACTCGTCGGCCTCGATGGCGGCCAGATACTTTTGGCGGATTCGCGTTGCGTGTTCGACCTCAGACAGCTGGATGCCAGCGCTTTCACGGCGGTCTCGCAGTATAGCGCCAAGAGACTGCAACGACGGAAGACCGGGGACATTGCCGCCGGTTCCGCCTTCTGGAGACTGGGTTGGGGAGTCAAAGAAGGAGGCGTTTTCGCTCATATTCACGATGTATTTTACACAGGCGATTCTGTTCTATCAAATTCTTCCTTTTTGCTATTGTTCTCCCTCTGAGACGGATGGATGTAGGCGGGAAGTTGACGGCGAAAGTGCCCGGAATTGGTGCATTGACCACTGGCAGTTGCGAAAGGGTGCGTCCCAGATTTGGGATGGGAACAGTCTAGCTGGAAATTCATGCCAGCGGCGTCTGAAATTGTGCGCCGGCTTTGGGAGAAACGCAGGGCAAGCGCTAGACCTGACCTTACCGTGGCGTCCGTTGACTGGAGGGGATGCGAGGGCAGGCACAAGGCCGGCACATACAGGGATCTGATGGGACTGACGGGACGTAGTCAGGCTAGACACCTTCGAACAGGCACCTGTCACCAATATCGACACCCGGTCGACCAGGCATGTTGTAGGAGAGGGGGCGTTG
>WTGY01000043.1 GCA_011523365.1 Caldilineaceae bacterium | reverse complement strand
CTTGTGCGGGGGCTCCGCCCCCGCAACGCCCCCTCTCCTAAAACCCCCCGCCGCATCGAGTGTGTGGCAATATGACCTTGACGACCCGCTGCGACCGGGCTTCCTCCCGCGTCTTGGCAGATTCCGAGAATGTGCCAGCGCAGGCAAGCCACGTGAGGCAACTCCCATACATACCCAACGTTCATCTTGTCGCCAGCAATGCCGCAGCAGCCCCGAGTACGCCCGCTCTGCCCCGCTTATTGAGCACAGGAAACCGGATCCGCGCGATTCCACCGTCGTGCATCAGATATATCTTGCCCCTGCGCTCGTAGTGATGGGCATCGGCATCCTCGGATAGCTGGGGCCAGATCGAAAAATAAGCAATCTGCCCCGCTTCATCGTAGCGCACCATTCCCGATGGCAACGGTTCATCGGTCCTGAAAGAGACTTCATCACAAGCTGCGCGTAGCCAGCGGCCAAGACCCAGCCTCTTGTGGTCTTGAATGCTCACGCCGATCAGCCGGTAAGCACTGATGTGGGCCACAAGATCGGCGTTTGTCCAGTTGTCCGTTTCCGGAGCCCTTCTCGCAATCCGCAAATCAATCATGTCCTTGCGGCGAACCCAGACCGTCTGGAAAGGAAGTTCAAATGCGCGGACGCTGGTTCGATTCTCTGTAGTCATTCTCTGAACAAGTGGGCAAGGTCGCTAAGACCATGAAACAGTAAACCAGCCAGGCCAGCGATCATGATGGCAGGTCCCCAACCAATGTCAGGCGTACTCCCGTAAAGGTCGGCCAGTGTCGGCAGGACCAGGCGAAACTGGGCCACCGGGAAGTAGACCGCGGCCCCCGCCAGAACCACTGGTACCAGGCCCCGCACAACTGCAATCGCCCCGGCAGCCCGCCACAGACTACCGCGGCGGCCGCTGACCCCAGCAGATTCATCCAGAGCACCGCTCAGCGTTCGAGGCGACTGAAGAAGCGCGGCCAAGGGACTGACCGCGACCAGTGCCAGGCAAAGTAGCATTGCAGCCACCTGCAAACGAAACTCAGGCATGAGTAGTTGGTGTGGAGTCCACGCGGGGGGCAACATGTTGAGGGCAGCTACAATTGCGACCAGAAGGTACGCGATGCGAACAGGCCAGGAGTACAGTGGCCTATCGCCTCCCAACTCCGTCCCCGGGCTCTCCCCGCCCGCACTGGCCGCGGCAATCGAACTCCGCCGAAATGCGTTCAGACTCAGGCTGATACTCACCGCCACCAACGGCAGGTAAAATCCTTCGCGCCAGAGGCGAATCTCGCCCTGTTGCACCGGGTACAGGAACTTCACCAGTTCACCCAAATCCAGTCCTAGGACCGCCAGTCCTGCCGCCTTGTGATCGATCCACGGTCGGAAGTAGCCTGTCAACGTAAACAGCGCCCCGGCGGGCAGAAGCCATCTGTGCCAGGGCTTCGAGGACTGGTTTACAAAGCGTCGAAAGGGTTGCATCCGCCGATTGAGGCCGTCTTTGCCCCGCTCACTCCAGTTTCTTCCCGGCCCGTTTGAGCCTCTGGCGTTGCCGTTCTTCGCCCTCCTCAAATCGCCGTCGTTCCGCTTCGTTCGTTATTTCGAGCCGCGGCACCTCGGTAGGCAAGCCTCTCTCGTCCAAGGCTACGAAAATGTAGTAGGCACTGTTGGTATGTGAAATCTCGCCGGTCAGCAGGTCCTCCGCCTGGACGATGACCTCGACCTCCATGGAACTGCGGCCCACGTACGTAATCCTCCCCCGCAGCCTCAGGAGTTGGCCGACCTGCACCGGCTCATGGAACGCCATGCTGTCAACCGCGACAGTCACCGCTACGCGCCTGGCGTGGCGCGCGGCCGTGATCCCGCCGCATTCGTCGCACAACTTCAAAAGCACGCCGCCATGCACGTTCCCGAGCACGTTAGCGTGCTCAGGATTCATTATCTGGCTGATTCGTGTCATCGAGTCGGCGACTGTTTTGCTCTTGGCATCCATACGTGGGTCCTGGCGGCTGAGTGCAGTGAATTGTACCATATTCTCAGGCCAGCGCCTGTTCATAGGCTTCGAGAAGCTGGCCCAGACTCCGACTCCAGGTAAAAGAACGGGCATGGACCTCGCCGGCGGCTGCCAACCCGGCGCGCAATTCGGGCTGGGTAGCCAGGCGTACAATACCCTCCGCGATACTTTCGACAGACTCGGCGTCAACGTAAAGAGCCCCCTCTCCGCCGGCCTCAGGCAAACAGGAATTGTCTGAGGTAAGCACCGGTGTCCCGCAGGCCAGCGCCTCGATGATAGGAAGCCCGAACCCTTCGTATAGTGAAGGGTAGGCAAAAAACTCTGCTCCCGAATAGAGGGCCGGCAAGTCGGCGTCGTCTACGAATCCGGGAAAGTGTACATCTTCTTCCATGCCCAACTCCCGCACAGTGGCGAAGATCTCGTCAAAGAGCCAGCCTTTTTTCCCGCCGATGACTAACCTGTGAGGCAGACCCGAATCACGGCGGGCGGCGTGATATGCGCGGATCAATCTGGGATAGTTTTTCCGCGGCTCAAGAGTGCTCAGGGCAAAGATGTACGGCCTGTCCCCTATAGCGTACTTTTGGCGCGTATCGTCTAACGCCTCCACATCTGACACGCTATGAAACGCGCATAGGTCGACCGCGCCTTGGACTACGCTGATCCTGCCTTCGAGTTGCGGCCAGGTCGACTCCAGGTCCAAGGCAGTGTTATGACTATCGGCGATGAGATGGTCTGCACGGCTGATACTGCGAGGAACCACGACGTTCAGATAGTGGTGCAGAGAAGGCATGGCCGCCTGCGGATAACGCATGAACGCCAGATCGTGCACAGTCAACAGTTTCCTGTTGGCGCTTACCGGCGCCATGACAAAGTCAGTGGCATGAAAGAGATCGACACCGCCGCCGGTCAGCCACTCCAAGCGCGGTGCCGGAATATTCAGGCGGTGCCATATCCGCGTCAGGTTGCGCTCTGAAAATCTGGGAAAAGTGTGTAGTGAGAGAGGGGCGGCAGCTCGCTGTTCGGGGGTCACCTTCCCGGCAACGAATAGCCGGATGTCATAGCCGGGATTCTTCTGCACCAGCTCATTGATCTGCCCCCGAATGATTCGGCCGATGCCCGCCGTCTGGCGCACGGCTGGCGTGTAATCGATGACAAGCTTCACAGCTCTTTGAAGGTCCACAGTCGGTTGGCGGCGAAGTTCCAGAAGAGGACAACCCCAATTGAGAACAGCTTGGCAAAGATATAGCTCGCCCGAAATCCCATTTCCGAGCTGGAAAGTATGTCGATCCAGAAGTTACGCAGGGACTGATCCACGTATTCAAAAATGACCAGGTTAATCCCCAATCCGACGACGCTGACGAGGGCAAACTTCAGAATCTGGCGCCGCTTACTCTGAATCCGACTCTCGGGAAAAGTCCACCACCGATTCAGCAGAAAGTTCTGGAGCACGGCCGCGCTGAAACCGAAGCCGCTACCGACTACTGGAACGACGCCCGCAACTTCGACCAGGATGATTAGTATCGAAAAATCGGTCAGCGCGCCCAGCGCGCCGACAACAGCGAATTTAGCGAACCTGAGCGTCTCTTTCCGTCTGCTGATACCCATCGTCAGAGGTCTAACCCGGCTCAATTTGAAGCTCCAATTCATTATCGTGCAGTGGCAGCCGGCTCTCGCCTTTTTGGGTTCTCCAGGTTCCAACAAGAATACATCGGCGTTCTGCGTCCGCCTACCGCAATCTGGGCGCTCGTTGACTCAGGCGGCAGCGCCGTCAGCCGCCTCGCTGCGCATGAGCGCCACTGCGGCGCCAAGCCAGAGCGCGACATGCAAATGAATCCCTTGAACGTAAAGATTGTCGAATACGTGATGTACCGAAAGATGGACGATCACGCCCAGGACACCCGATAGAACTGCTGCAGTCCACGCCACTGACAGCATCTGCGCGTCGCCCAGTAGCTGTGAATTGCGCTGGCTGTCAACTTTCTTCCTACCTCTCCGCAAAACGCGCCCGCGCATGCAGATGAGCCATATGACGACACCGGTCCAAAGCGCCAGATATGCAATTATCCCTACCAGGCCGTTCTCGGCCAACACATTCAAATATGTATTGTGGGCATGCCCCAATGGGTCTTCCCACCGGTCTAGCCGTACCCGCGGGTAAACTGCGGCATAGTTGCCCGGCCCCACGCCCAGCCAGGGCGACATCTCCCACATGCGTAGAGCAGCGATCCAGTGGGCCAGGCGTTCAATGACAGAGAAATTGCCATCGGTCACCGGTTGCTGGACCACCTCCCACATTCCCGTCCCCAAATAGGCGGGCAGATCGGCAAGTCGGTCGGTCAGGGAGCTGGGAATGAACCGATACGCCAGCGGCCCGAGCAGCATAACCGTGCCCGCTCCTGCCAGCGCCGCGCCTTTGACTAACGGCCCGCCCTGCAAGAAGAGGACGACGCCAACCCCGGCCGCGGCGCCAAGCCACCCCCCTCTACTCCAACTCGCCACAAGTCCGGCGCCGATCACAGCCGCTGCCCCGCCATGGAGTACCGTGCCGGCAAAGGCCTGTCGCAGCCCGGTACTCGGACGACCTACGATCGAGCTAAGACTCATCAGGAATAGGGAGACCGCCACAGGCAAAGTCAAGCCTAAGTATCCGGCAAACGGATTGGGCTGGCCGAAAGTTCCTGCAGCTCGCATGAATCGGTCCAGCAAAAGAAAGTTCGGCGGCCCGATTCGAAAAACAAACTGGTAGATGCCTAGCATCGCCTGCAGCACGCCGCCGGCCAGGAGACCCCATACCAGCCAGCGCACCTGCCGCGTCGGCAGCGCCTCCTCTATCAAGAGAACTACCACCAGCATCTGCAGCCACTTGATCGCGCCCTCAACTGCCTCCTGTAAATCTATCGCACTGGGAAAGGAAAGCAGGAGCGCCAGCAGATAGAAGAAAAATAAAGTCGGCAGTAGGCCAGTGTTGAGTCGAAGTCGGCCCTTCCGCGTACCATCCACAAACCACAGCAGCACGGCAGCCCCCAGCATGACGTCCGCCAGGCTGACAGGTCCCCGCTTGACGGCGCTGGCAAAGGGAAGTGCAAGCGCAAGCCCCAACCAGGCCAGATGCGGGAAGCGCAACAACAATAGACCCCCGCCGCCGGCGGCAACCGCGGCCGCCGCCCAGAACAGCGGCAGATTTGCCAGCAGCCAGGCCAGACCAGCAAGTCCAATGACTCCGGCCGCAGTTTGAACCGGTTGGCCCGTTGCGTGCGGCAGTCCGTCAGGACGGCCTAACAAGCCTCCGCTCAGTGATAGCCGGGCTGCCCCACCCCACCCCATTCCTGCGTTCACCTTTCTGGACCACTACAACACGACTCGCCTCTGGAAGTCAGCGAGATTCTTCTACGATCCCACCTGTCCCATCAATGAAAATTCCCGGACACGTGATGCCCGGGAACCGAGGCGGAGAGGGAGGGATTTGAACCCTCGAGGGCGTAAACCCTACGCGTTTTCGAGACGCGCGCACTCGGCCAGACTATGCGACCTCTCCAAAAAGTGCTCGTGCCGGGCAAGCCCGACCCGAAAGATCCTAGCACATTCGGTAACCCCTGTACAATTCCTGGCCGGATCGTCAGCCTGGATTCCCTACCCGGGCGCCCCGATCTATCCGCCGGCTGGGCAACTCGCCTGCGCCTGCTCTCACAGCAGTGCTTCTGCCAGTTGAGTGAAGTCTTCCACTGTCAGCGCAGGCTGGAACGGCGAGTCTTCGACCGGCATCTTGTAACGGTCCACATAAACCGCTTGAAACCCGCAGGCCCGTGCGCCCACGCAGTCAAAGGCATTCGCCGAGACCATCAGACACTGGTGGACCTCCAGGTCGAGCAGGTGGGCCGCCCGCCGGTATACGCCGGGATGGGGCTTGAAAGCGCCGTTGCCCGTTGCAGAAATAACTTCGTCAAAGGGGTACTGCACACGATTCTCTACCAGATGATCCAGATAGTGGGGGTCCCCGTTGGAGAGAACGACCAGCCGGTAGCGCTCGTGAAGCCCCTCCAGCGCCGGAACCACCTCGGGAAAGGGAGAAAGTCCCTGCCACGCCGCCATCAACTCCTGAATCCGTCCTTCCGTCGGCTCCATCTCATTCAGCCGCAACACGTAATGCAGAGCTCGCCGTACCGTTTCAAGATATCCTGCGTGGCCTACCATCATTATCGTATCCTGGTACTGCTCCAGCCGCTGCCGCGTCCGCCACTGGTCCCAGAACGAGTCCGGTGACTTGGAAGACGCTTCCCTTTCAAGGAGTTCAGCTATAGCAGGTCTCAGGCTTCCGCCTAGGTCTAGGATGGTGCCGAATAGGTCGAATGTCAGTGCAGTCGCACTCGGATCCATGGAACCTCCTCTCTCGCGTTAGGAGGCTATCGACTCTGTAACCGGAGAAAGTAGTGCACCCTTCTCTGTGAACTGAAGGGCCTGCGCTGCTCCAACCTGGGTCAGAGTCGGTATGTCGCTGGCCTCCCCCAACAAGGCCGGCGAAAGCCACAATGTCTCCAACTCTAAAGTGTTCTGAATCCATACAACCCGCGCCGACTCGGCATCTTTGCCCATCAACCCCGTCTCGATAACATCCCTATCCGAAGGCAGTACGGCGGGCTGTTTTGCAGCCGCGAAGCTGCCGGCAGTCAAACAGTTCGTATAGGTAGCATGCCAGTCGATCTTAGCCCGCAACCTTTCCGGAATTAGGTCGGCAAGGCCAACCCCTGAGGCATTGCCGTGACTGCCAGCCGTAAGATCCAGGACCGCCAGAACACGAAAATCCGGCTCTCTCGGACCGCCGTTCCTGCGCCACATCCCGATGATATTGGTATCCATTCCGGTACCGCTGATATTCTTGCCCATCTCCTGCACGATTAACAGGTCAAGGTCGTCAAAGGGAATGGACGGCTGCAGCGCTTTCGCCTTTTGCAGTAGTGCCGGCTCTTCGTCGAAAATCCTCTCACCCGCCAGGACTGCTATCTCCGCAGTGTCATGACGGCCGTTCTCAACTATGGCAACGCCCGCTACAACCGGCATCTCTCTCAAAACGACCTGCACAGCCCTTGGGATCGCCGTAACCGCGTCGTGGGCATGAAGCGTTGCCGCCCCCTTCTTCTTCCCCAGTCCGATCGTCATGATTTTGCACAGTCCGCTTTCGTGATCAGCGCGAAATGCAGTGTGTGCTTTGACTCGGTTGACGGGAATCACAGCATCGGCCCCGGCCGCGTGTCGGTCCCAATAGATCGGCATGCCACCCGCTTCACCTATCTGCTTCACCTCCAGGCTGCTGTGAATGGGAACGCCTAGGTCAGCCATTCCATAGCCAACGAGGACGGCATGCTGACCTTCAGCCGTGCCTCCGCCGTGGCTCCCCATCGCCGGCACGAGAAACGGCTCCGCACCCAAGGCCTGCAACGATTCCACTACCGCCTGCACCACCTCCCGGTAGCGCGAGATGCCCCGGCTCCCAACGGCCACGGCCACCCGCATTCCTGGCCGCACACGTTCAGACAAGGCAACCGCGTTCAAACCGTTCCATACGGCGGCGGAAACATTTCCCACCTGCTGTTCCGAGACCGACTGTCGAACCGGCGCGAGTTGGATCATTGATCCCTCCCTTGAGGACATCTGCCTAAGTTCCCACCTGTCCCTTTAACCATGCTTCGATAAACTGGTCAAGATCACCGTCCAGCACCGTCTGCGGCGAGGCAGTCTCCACATTTGTGCGCAAGTCCTTCACCATCTGGTACGGGTGCAGGACATAGGAGCGGATCTGACTGCCGAAGTCAGCCTGCACATTCTCTCCCTTAAGCCGGGCCTTTTCAGCAGCGATTTTCTCCTGTTCGATAGCGTAGAGTTTGCCGCGCAAAATCCTCAGCGCAATCTCACGATTCTGTGTCTGGCTTCGCTCATTCTGACAGGATACGACGATGCCTGTCGGCAAATGATGGAGGCGAACGGCCGTCGCGTTCTTCTGTACACTCTGGCCCCCTGCCCCGCTCGACAGGAAGACGTCCATCCGAATGTCATTCGGCGCGATCTCTATTTCGATATCTTCATCTATGATCGGCATGACCTCGAGCTTTGCAAATGAGGTATGACGCCGGTTGCCCGCATCAAATGGGCTGAGCCGTACAAGTCGGTGGGTGCCCCGTTCCGCCTGAAGATAGCCGTAAGCGTAGGATCCATCCACCGTGATCGTGACGCTCTTTATGCCGGCCTCTTCACCTTGGGTCATGTCGGTGATCTCGGTCGCATAACCCTTCTTCTCCGCCCAGCGCAAGTACATACGCTGCAGCATCGCCGCCCAGTCCTGCGCTTCGGTACCGCCGGCCCCGGCATGAATGCTGATAATTGCGCCGCCTGAATCATATTTTCCATTGAGGGCCAGCGTGAACTCACGTCTTTCCAACTCCTCGTCCAGCGAGCTGGCCTCGCTGTCCAACTCCGCCAGCAACTCCGCGTCATCTTCAGCGATCTCTGCCAGGTCAAGCGCGTCTTGCGTCCGCTCCTTAAGCCTGTCCCACACGCCTATCTGCTCTTGAAGGGCATTCAACGCCTGCATTTTTTGCTGAGCTGCCCTCTGGTCCTCCCAAAAATTGGGCGCTATCGACTCCTCTTCCAATGCCTTTGCCTGCGCGACTTTGTCTGGCAGGTCAAAGCCGCCCCCGTATCGTGTCGACCCGCTCCGCAAGCAGGTGAAGTCGGTCAGTTAATTCGCCCATGTTTCCTTATCTCCTTTGATATAGTTGGATGGCATCCTCAGGCCGCCGCCGGCCCCAGGATTTAGGACCCTCCTGGTCGGCCACCAATGAAGCACACAATGCCACTATTCTCCCAAAAGGCCTTCCACAAATGTAACCGGTTCAAACTCTGCCAGGTCTTCCAGCCTTTCCCCTGTGCCAACAAACCGCACCGGAATCCCCAACTGCTTCTTGATATTGAGAACCGCGCCGCCCTTGGCAGTGCTGTCCAGCTTGGTCAGGATGATCCCAGTTACCCCTGATGCCTCCTTGAAGCCCTTGGCTTGCAAAATGGCGTTCTGGCCCGTCGAGGCATCCAGAATCAGCAAAGTCTCGTGCGGCGCTCGGTGGACCTGTTTTGCGGCCACACGGCGCATCTTCTCCAATTCCTGCATAAGATTGAACTTATTCTGCAATCTGCCTGCCGTATCGGTGATGAGCAGGTCCGCACTTCGACTCTCTTGACTCGCCCGAATTGCGTCAAACAGCACCGCCGCCGGATCGGACCCGGGGGCCTGCGCAATCACGTCAACGCCCGCCCTCTCTCCCCAAATCTGCAGCTGATCGATTGCCGCCGCTCGAAACGTGTCGCCCGCAGCCAGGACCACCTTCTTGCCTTTCTCTTTGTACCGCAGGGCTAACTTGCCAATCGTCGTGGTCTTGCCCGACCCGTTCACGCCCACGACGAGAACCACAGTGAGAAGGCGCGGCGCCTCTATCTGTAACGGTTCGTCGGGCTGCAACAGCTTGACCATCTCCTGCTTCAGGATCAGATTCGCATCCTCGCTGCGCCTCACTCCCTCCTGCTGGACCCGGTCACGCGTGGATTCGACGAGCTCCAACGTGGTGTCCATGCCGACATCGGCAACGATCAGCGCCTCCTCCAACTCCTCCCACAATTCATCGCTGATCTCATTCTCCTGAAAGATCGACCCAATCTGACTGAAAATACCCGATCTGGTCTTCTTCAGGCTCTCTTCAATTCGTACGTCGTCGGCCGTCTTCTCTTCTTGGCGGCCGAACAGGCGCCTCAGCACGTTTGATTCTCCTGGGGATGGCCCTTCAGGATGGTCTCGTCGCAATTATAGCACGGGCGGGAATGATAGAAAGAACATCTACCCCCCGTCGCGTCCACGTATGAACGTGTCCTCTTGGGATAGGCAGCCTGACAGGAGTACGAAGAAGGCCCGTTAGCAGAAATAGCGCGCTAAACTGTATACTGATTTCTCAGGAGGGATGGCGGTCTCCGGAGACGCTCTGGGGACGCTGCGACCGCCCTGATTCAGGGCCCCTTGAGGCGAAAATGATAGTGACCAGGGAAGAGTTGGAGCAGAGGGAAGAAAGGGAATTGGCCGCTTACGCCATGCCTAGCTGTCGAAGCCGCGGGCGCGTCCATCCTGACCGCGAGCACCCCTATCGCACGGCCTACCAGCGCGACCGCGATCGCATTATCCACACCACCGCATTTCGCCGCCTACAATATAAGACTCAGGTTTTTGTTTACAACGAAGGTGACCACTACCGTAACCGTCTGACGCACACCATCGAAGTAGCCCAGATTGGCCGCACGCTGGCCCGGGCCCTTTCCTGCAACGAAGATCTCACCGAGGCCATCTGCCTCGCGCATGACCTGGGACATCCCCCTTTCGGCCATACCGGCGAAGCAACCTTGAATGACCTGATGCAAGGACACGGCGGCTACGATCACCAGAAACAGACCTATCGCATAGTTACCCAATTGGAGCGGCGCTACCCCGATCATCCCGGCCTCAACTTGACCTACGAGGTACGTGAAGGGGTGGTCAAACACGACACCGACTATGACATCGTCGACGCTAGAAACTACAATCCCGACGAGATGGGTACCTTGGAATGTCAGATAAGCAACCTGGCAGACGAGATCGCCTACAACACCAGTGATTCAGACGACGGCTTGCGGGCCGGCATTCTGCACCCCAGCGCGTTCCTGGAACTTGCCATCTGCCGGCGAGTCCTGAGTTCACTTGGCGAATCCGAGGCATCCATCGATCTCACACAACCGCTGGACCGTTATCGCTTCATCCGGCGCCTGGTAGGGATCGAGGTCAGCGACGCCGTCAACGCAACGGCGGCAAACCTGCACGCCGCAAGCGTGCAGAGTCTCGACGGTCTGCGGTCCCGGGGAACAAATGTAGCAGCCTATTCGGATGAAGTGGGTGAGGAAAATAAGGAGCTGAAACGATTTCTCTTCGATCGATTCTACCGGCACTACCGCGTAGCCCGCATGGCGGCCAAGGCTGATAGGACAATCCGCGCCCTCTTTACGGCATTTGTCGAGGAGCCGGCGCAGCTGCCCCCTGAAACCCAGGCAAACCTTGTTCACTCAGGCAGAGACCTCCACCGCGTCGTGTGCGATTATATAGCGGGCATGACCGATCGCTACGCCATCGCCGAACACCGCCGCCTGTTCGACCCGGAGGAGGGGGTCTGACCTGCAGGCCTCCCAGTGCCTTCGCTGCCAATTAGGATTGAACGTAAACAGACATGCTCACGCTGACCGAACGAAACGGCACTGGCGCCTGCTCGCCCTCCAGAAACGAAGCGCTCTTAATGGTACATTCCAAAACAATGCGGTCCGACTGCAACGTGCATGTCACGCCGGGGACGACCTCTAAGGGATGGGACGAATCCGAACCGTTGCCCTCCGCGTAGGAATTTAGGCCCGATTCGTCAAACCCGGGCGAAACAAGCGGCTGGCTTACGCTGCGTACAGCCGACCGGTCATAAAGCCAGACGTCAAGCAGCCGGACTTGGTCCGAATTCGCGGCAGCGCGGTCCACCGACTCATTGATTCCCATCCCGCAGGCGCCCAGCAATTCACCGTCCGCCGCGTTGATCGTAAAGCTTTCGTCATAGGTCTGAATGCCAAAGGCGTAATTCGCCTCGAACTGTCCCACGAGCTGCCTTGTTGTGCGGTCAATAGGCGCCGTATCCGGCTGATTTAACCCCGTCTGGAATGTCCCGCCTTCCTCCCCCTGGATTGTGGAGGACTCGGTTTCCGACTCCTCCCGCTCAAAGGGTCCGTCGGGCACGTCAGAACTCTCAGAAGGCTCACGCCGTATCGATCTGGCAACGGACTCATCTTCCGCTACATCTGGGACCTGGGAATGGTGTGCTTCTGAGGTCAACGATTGCCAGTCCTCCTCCCAGAGTTCCCGGTCCTCACTGTCTTGGCTCCCTGAGAGCCCTTCGCTCCCGTAATCTGTCGATTTCGCCCCGGTTGAGAGATCGCCTCCTCGAACTTCACTGACCCTGTCTGCGGACGACGCCAAGGGCGACGGAGCCCCATCGATCGCGTCAACGAAACGCCCGTAAGTCGCTTCGTCTTCGCCTCCTTGCATCGTCTCGGTTTCGGTTCCAGAGGCGTCAAACGATACGGGCCTTTCAGGACCGCGTTCACCTTCGACCGCTTGCTCCTGCGGCGCAACAGATTCACCGGCCAAGCGGTCGGTAGTTCCCTCGGGTGAAGGATCCTCATCCTGTTGGGTCGATGCGTAAGCTACTTCAGTGCTCTCAATTCCTCTCTGAGGGGGTTCGCTATCCCCAATTGGGGATTGGGGGCCATTTTCACCTCGACGCGAGACTGAGTTGGACTGTTCTCTGAAGACCGGCTCTTCCGATGTTTCCGGTCTGTCCGATTCTCTCTCTCTGTGCAACCAGTTCAGACTGGGTTTGCGCTGCCTCGCCGGTCTTCCTGCAAGGGTGGGAGGCTGAACGCGCGCCTCCCGTGGGACTGTCGCCTCATTGGAGCGGTTTCTTTTGAACGGAAGGGGAAACGGTTGTTCCGGAGGATCCTTGCCTTGAGATTGACGCAACAGCTGGTAGCCGATCACGACGCCTCCAGCCAGCAGGAGCGCCGCCGCTACGTACAGCAATCCCTGACTTACCAGGTTCAATACGGCCGAATAGCTCGCGTCGGACCCTTCACTCTCTGCCGCCGGCCTCTCTACCTGTTGAGTCGGTGCGGACACGGCCGGCCCCGTCCCCGGAGCCTCGATCCACTGCACAGGCCACACCCACCAACCGATAAACAGGCCGATCGTCAGCCCGACCAACCCGGCCATCAGCGTGTGAATGAGAGACCTGTGACGGTCGATCATTTTCCTGCTCGTATCTTTCGCCGCGACCGACGGTCCTTTACAAGAGCTCGTTGCGGTCAGCGGCCTGCAACTCGGCGACGACCTGCTTCACCTGCTGAATGCTTTCTTTCTTTCCGATTAACAGTGCGTCTCCCGCGTCAATCACGATCAAGTCGTCGACGTCGATCAGTGCCACCAGCCGCTTGTCGGCTGCGACAATGTTGCCCCGGCTGTTCATCGGCAGAATCTCCCCTTCCACAGGGTAATTCCCAGCCGCATCCTGGGCAACCACTGATTCAAGCGCATCCCAGCTCCCCAAGTCATTCCAGCCAACCTGCATCGGCACCACTGCCACCTTTTTCGCATCCTCCATGAGGCCGTAATCTATCGATATGTCGGGCATGGTCGGCCAGACTTCAGCCAGCACGTTTTCTTGTTCACCTGTGCCAAGCGCATCCGCAATGCGATTCATTCCATCATACAAGTCCGGCATCTGCCTCTCATATTCGCCCAGCAGCCTCTCCACTCGACTCACAAAAATGCCGCCGTTCCAATAGTACCTCCCATCCGCCAGGAACTGCTCCGCCGTAACCTGGTCGGGCTTCTCCAAGAAGCGGCTAACAGAGAAGGACGGCAGATCACCCGCCAGTGGCAGAGGCCCGTCTTTCCGCTGGATGTAGCCATAGCCGGTGTGGGCCTTCGTTGGCTCGATACCCAACACAACCAGAAAGCCCTCGCGGGCGCATCGCTCCGCCTGCCGTAACGCCCTCTGAAAACCCGCACTGTCCTGGATCAAATGGTCGGCGGGAAGAACTGCAACCACCTCCTCCGGGTCGCGGCGCCGCAGATGTGCACACGCGAGTGCGATCGCCGGCGCTGTATTGCGTCCTTTCGGCTCTACCAGGACATTGGCTTCCGGTAGGCCGTCCACCTGCATAGAACACAAGCCCGCATAGCGTCTGCCCGTAATGACATAAGTGTCCTTTGGGCTGACCAACCCCTTGAGCCTGGCGACCGTTGCCTGGATCATGGTGCGCCCGCTGCCGGTGATGTCGGTAAACTGCTTGGGCGTGCTTTCCCGGCTTCGGGGCCATAAGCGTGTGCCAACGCCGCCGGCCAGTATCACAGCATACATGTCATTGCAGAGCTAGTTGGCGCGCACATATTGCATCAGCCCAACCTGGCGCACAAGGCCCTTGAGCTCCATCATGGTCAGCAAGCTGCTGACCTCAGAAGTTTCCAGCGGGGCAGCCCGCACGATATCGTTCATGTGCTGCGGCTCGGTCGAAATGTGTTTCAGAATCAACTCTTCTTCCGGGGATGCCGGTACTATGACGCGTGCCTCCTGATGCGCGACTGCATTCGCCAGTTGCAGACTCTCCAGAAGATCGCTGACCGATGTTACGGGAAATGCACCGTCCTGAATCAACCGGTTGCACCCGTCACTGCCCGGACTGAGTATCGACCCGGGAACGGCAAAGACTTCCCGAGCCTGTTCCGCGGCAAATCTGGCCGTAATCAACGCGCCGCTGCGCTTTCCGGCTTCCACAACGATGACGGCCAGACTCAATCCACTAATAATCCGGTTACGGGGCGGAAAATTGCTGGCTTCGGGCTTCGTGCCCAGCGGGTACTCGCTCACCAGCGCGCCCTGTTCAATAATCTGCATTGCAAGTCTTCGGTTTCGCGCTGGGTAAATCTGGTCGACACCGCTCCCCAAAACCGCAATAGTGCGGCCGCCGGCCTCAACCGCGGCTTGATGGGCGATGGTATCGACGCCCAGTGCCAGGCCGCTCACCACGGTAACCCCGTGCCTGGCCAGCTCCCTGCCAAGTTCCCTTGCCACCTCCTGCCCGTACGGGGAGACCTGCCGCGTACCCACGATCGCCACTGCCACTGCGTCCTGCTCGTAAAGCCGGCCGCGTAAATACAATACAGGCGGCGGCTGCGGAATCTTGCTCAGGTTGACCGGATATCCACGACTCGCCCAGCAATAGACATCGTATCCGCGGCGGATAACTTTGCCCAACTCCGCTTCGGGGTCCAGCTGCTGCCGGGCAGTCAAAAGGTTCTCGATGCTGCGCCGGTCGAGTCCTGCCGCCTGTAGCGTCTGAATCGGTGCCGTCCAGGCCGCTGCGATATCTCCGCATCTCTCCAATAGCGCCGCCAACCGCGCCGGTCCAATGCCAGGCACATGGTTAAATGCGATCCAAAGGGCACGCTCGTCCATTGTTTCTGGAAAATGTCTAAATGCCGGCGTCAGCAGGCCGGCGACTACTCGCCACCATCTTCGAGCATCCCTGGCTGCAAACGAACCGTCAATGTTCCGGCCCCGATGTCCACGCCGCGCACCACCTCTGCAAGTGCGGGGATCAATAGGTCGCGGTCGCGATTGACCCCCGGCTCCGGCCGGATGATGTATACTTCGTTGGCGCCCGTAAAGAGAACGTCCACCACCTCTCCCAACTGGCTCCTTGCTTCGGTCTGCACTTTAAGGCCCACTATATCGTGGACCCAGTAGGAATCCGCATCCAATTCCATTGCCGCCGCCTCCGGAATGTACAGCCATTCATTTAGGAGTTCCTCGGCCGCAAATCTATCGGTGACCTCACTAAACTGGATCAGGATTATCCCTTTGTGCGGCCGCGACGACGCGATCTCCGCCAGCAGCAGCTCCTCGCCGATCAGAACCTGCTGGCCGGCAGCGAAGCGGGCGTCAAAGTCGGTATGAGACTCGACCTTTACCTCCCCACGCAGTCCATGCGCGCCCAGGATTCTGCCGACGGCTAGATGCCCGACAGGTACCGAAACTGAGCGCCGGTGAAAGCGGTTCCTGCGTGAGCGGCCGCTCTTCTTTGGCTGCCGCCGATTTGGCTTCGAACGAGTCTTCATCCTGATCGTCCCTGTGCCCGCAGCCCCCTGCTGAAAGACGGAAAGCCGGCCTGCAAACAACCTTCCTCGGAGAATCTGCGCCGATCGCACTGTCTGGGTACTAACCGCATCCTCTAGGAAACAACCAGAGGTCCGCCTTCACATGGGCACGGCGGGCCAGGCGGACCTGATTGCGGTCGTGGAAACGGGCAGCCGCCAGCAGACTGCCTGTGGAGGAGTTGACGGCCCTGCGGGGCGCTTACATTATTTTCAGTATCACGTCGCGAGACTGGCGAATCGACGCTACTTTCAGGACTGACCGCATTGCGTTGGCAACTCTGCCGTTCTTGCCGATCACCCGGCCGGCATCCTCCGGCGCAACCTGCAGGCGCAGAACTACCCTTTCCCGGTAAACGCGTTCCGATACATGCACGTCCTCGGGAGACTCCACGAGTGCTTTTGCCATGAATTCGACCAGTTCTTTCATCGGGTTCCCGCCCTATCAGGCAGCTTCAGGCTCTGCCTCGGCCTCATCAGCTACGGCTTCAACCGCCTTCAGCTTTCCTTCTTCATCGGTAATTCCGGTCTTTGTCAACAACCGGGCAACAGCTTCGCTGGGCTGGGCCCCGACGCTCAGCCAGTGACCGGCGCGTTCGCTCTTTATGTCGATGGTTGGCGGATCGGTCATCGGATCGTAAGTGCCGATGTTTTCAATGAATCGGCCGTCGCGCGGGCTGCGTTGGTCGGCCACGACAATGCGATAAAACGGCTTCTTTTTGGCGCCCATGCGGCGCAGACGGATGCGGACCACTGATTACGACTCCTTGGTTAATGTCTACCTTTTATATGACTTAACAATTAGCCGGCTGCAAGCCCGGCGTGCAATCACTTAGAAGCTTCCGCACACGCGATGACTTCACGAAAGGCGACCCTGACGTAACGACGCCAAAATTCCTTCAGAATCCGGCTCGCGGCGACGGCGCCTGCGCCGTCTCTTCTTCTTGCTGCCTTGATCCCCGAGCATGCCTGCCTGCTTCATCATCTTCTGCATATCTCGGAAACGCTTGATGAGTTGATTGACGTCCTCAACCTTTGTGCCGCTGCCACTCGCGATGCGTCGCCTTCGGCTGGCGTTGAGCAGATTGGGTAGGCGTCTCTCCTGCGCCGTCATGCTGTTGATAATGGCTTCAATCTGCTTCAAGTCGGAATTGATATCCTGGGCGTCGATCTGTTTGGCCATCTGCCCCATGCCTGGGACCATCTTCAAAATATCGTGGATGGAGCCAAGTCGCTGCAGCTTCTGCAGTTGATCGCGAAAATCTTCAAAATCGAACTGGCCGCCGGCCAGCCTTTCCTCCATCGCCAGGGCATCCTCTTCGCTGATGCCGTCCGAAGCCCTTTCGATTAGCGTGAGCACGTCGCCCATACCCAGAATTCGACCTGCCAGCCGGTCCGAATGGAACGGTTCAAGCCCGTCCATCTTTTCGCTCGTGCCGAGAAACTTGATCGGGACGCCCGTCACCTCGCGAATGCTGAGCGCGGCGCCGCCCCTGGCATCACCATCTATTTTCGTCATCACAAGCCCGGTCACCGGCACGCGTTCATGGAAGCCTTCTGCTACCGTCACGGCCTCCTGCCCCGTCATCGCATCAACCACCAGCAGTACATCCGCCGGTCGAGCCACCAAGCGAATCTGCTCCAGCTCCTGCATCATCGCCTCGTCAATCTGCAGACGGCCCGCCGTGTCCAGGATCAAAACGGTGTGGGCCTTCTCTCTCGCCAGCCGCAACGCATTCTTGACGATACTGCTGGGCGCAACATCCGTTCCCTCGTTGTGGACAGGAATATCGATCTGCCGGCCCAGCGTCTCCAATTGCTCGATCGCCGCCGGCCGGTAAATGTCTGCCGCGACCAGCAGAGGGCGCTGCCCTTGCTTGCGCAGACGCAGCGCAAGCTTGGCGGCCATCGTCGTCTTGCCCGCACCCTGCAACCCCACCAGCATGAGCACGTTGGGCGGAGGCCCGGACAGGTTGAGCGGCGCCGGCTCCCCCAGGAGCTTGACCAACTCTTCGTTGACGATCTTGACGACCTGCTGCGCCGGCGTAAGGCTTTCCATTACCTCGCCGCCGATCGCCCTCGCCTTGATCCGGCCAACAAACTCTCTGACCACCTTATAGTTGACATCGGCCTCAAGCAGAGCCAGTCTAACTTCACGCAGAGCCGCGTTGACATCGCGTTCAGATAGCCTGCCGCGAGTGGACAGGTTGTCAAAAACGTCTTGTAGCTTGTCGGACAAACTTTCAAACACGAGTTCTTTCCCGTTTACTTCTCTGTCCCGGTACCCGAAGAAGACACAGAAGCCGCATTATAGGCTAGAACGGGTGTGTTAGCCAAATTCCCGGCTGCACAAGTCAGTCTCAGGCCCGTACCGCCATTCTCTCAAAGTCTATAATGATTTGAGCTTTTCTCCCAATGGGGATGCTTGCTGGGGAATCAACGAACAGGAGGAATGTATGCGTCAGAGCGCCAAAACTGTGGAGATGGTGATGGCCTCACCTAGTTGCCTGCATGCTGCTTACTTCCGGACGGCGAAGTACGTGAGTAAACCTCGTAGATGCGCTGGACCGCTGTAATGTTTGTCATCACGGCCAGCACCCACAGAACCGGCAGAACAAAGCCCAGGATCAGTCCGGCTATGAGCAGAACGAGACGTTCAGGCCTCTGGAGAATTCCTACTTTACATTCAACATCTAGCCCTTCAGCCCTTGCCCGCGTATAGCTGACCGCCCAGGAACCCACCAGAGTAAGGAAAATTAGAAGAAGGTGGGTCTGGGAACTGCCCTCGTTGGCGTAGTAGACCGCCAGCCCAAGAAACGTGATGCTTTCGGAGTAACGGTCTAAGGTACTGTCCAAAAAGGCGCCGAACTTGCTTTCCGATTGGCTTAAACGGGCCAGGGCGCCGTCGACCATATCGAACATCGCCGCCACCCACAACACGCCGCCTCCAATTCGCAGGCTTCCCGTCGCCAGAATCGCCGCCGCGCCAATTGTCAACGCAAAGCCGGCAAAGGAAACCATGTTCGGAGTCACACCGATACTATGCAGCCAGCGGACAATGGCGCCTACCCCGGACGAAAGCAATGGCCGAACGTACTTCGCCAACATCGATCGCTATCTTTCGGACTCTCTAGTACTACAACCGCACATTGATCGAAGAGTGTTCCTTCGGCGATAATGAGAGAAAGC
>WTGY01000087.1 GCA_011523365.1 Caldilineaceae bacterium | reverse complement strand
CCAAGAGCAATCGCACATTGGCTCTTTTTCGGTACACAGGCTTAGTAGTTACGTTTTCAGTTTTTAGTGAACTGCTTTGTACGTGGTGGTCAGATGGAGGGGTGGGGTCAGTGGTTAGTGGTTAGTAGTTAGTTGAGAGAGGAGGCGATTCTCTGGAGAGAGTGTTCCACACTACTGGGTAGCGGGATGGAAACCGGGGGGGAAGGCAGGTCGTTGAGCGGGGTCTTGGTTTGTGTGCGGCTTCAAGGACTGGGCATGGGAGGGCTATCGAGGGACCAGGCCCTGGCGGTCAGTACGGGCGCGCAACAGATGTCCTTCGAGGCTTGTAACGTAGAGGTCACGCAGATCGCTGCCGCCAAAAGTGCAGTTGGTGGGGGCGTCGCAGGGCAGGGGGTGTGTTTCGAGGACCCTGCCGTTCGGCGCAAAGACATAGATCATTCCTCCAGGGCCGCTTATGCCCGAACCGGCGGTGGCGACAATGTTGCCCTCGCTGTCCAAGCACATGCCGTCAATGCCACGATGGGGGTAGAAGTTGTGGAGCACTTCGTACCGGCCGACTACGGCCCCATTTTCATCCGAGCCCTCATCAAGGACCGGATAGGCGCGGAGCTCCCGGTGTTCGCCCTCGCCGTATTTGCTCTGGGCTACGTACAAGACGGTTTCGTCAAGAGAGAGCAGGAGACCGTTGGGGGCGGTGGTGTCGTAGGTCACGCGCTCGGGGTGCCAGTTTCCATCCGCCTGCCTGTCCAGCCTATAGATGGACTCGTGGTCCAGCTCCATGTCGTCACGGAAGTCGCCGTAACGGGGATCGGTGAACCAGATTCTGCCCTTGCCGTCGATGGCCAGATCGTTGGGGCTGTTGAGGCGACTTCCATCGAACTCGGCGCAGAGTTCGATGGTTGCCCCGTCGTCAGGGTACTTGACCATGCGGCGGCCGCCACCTTCACAGGCGTTGACGACGCCGTCGGCATCGAGCATCAGACCGTTGGCATTGTTTGTGCCTTCCCGCCAAACACTGATTTCGCCGCTGTCCGGGTCGAATCGCATGATGCGACTGTTTGGAATATTGGTGAACAGGAGTGCCTCGCGGTACCAGACCGGGCCTTCGGTCAAACCGATAGGTTCCAAAAGGGTTTCAAAGTCCCAGGCCATCACTGCCTCCGGTTAGAGTTCGAGCGCGAAGTCGGATCCGCAGTCAATCGTAATCTCTCGACTTCGCTTCAGGGCTTGATAGGGGTCATCCAGCTGCGGGCTCAGTTCGAGGCTGACGGCGCCTGCGTAACCGATTTCCTGCAAGGCGTTGAATGTATTTTTCAGGGTTCTTGTCGTCAGAACGCCGTCGAGCAGGGCCCAGTGCAGGTCGCCGTGCCCGTCGTTATCGTCAAGGTGAACGTAGTCGAGGCGTTCTGCGGCCGCGATGATGACTTCAGCCGGATCTTCGTCGCTGATCTGGACGTGGCCAATATCGAAGAGAAGGCCCAGGTTAGGGTGAGCGACTGCGTCGATGAAATCCAGTGTGGCTGCGGCGGTGGGAAGGGCGGTGCCGGGGAAGTGCTCGATGCAAAGCCTGACGTCATGTGCTGCGGCATGGTCTGCAGCCTGGGCGAGGGAGTCGGCGTAGCGGGCCAGAGTCGGTTTGCTATCGTCTTTGCCGGGCACCAGGTAAACTACTTTGGCGCCCAACGCAGCGCATTGTTTCGCAACCTTTTCGACATGCGCCACGGCCCTTTGGCGCGCCCCGGCATCCGAACTTTCGAGGGCGGCTTCATCCGGCACTCCGAAGGAGGCTGCTATCGAAGAGACGCTGAGGGAATGCGTGTCCAGGAGGGGGATAACCTCTTTCTCTTCCAGAAAATCAGGCCTGACGTCGATCCTACGGAACCCCAGGGACCGCATATCGGACAGGACATCTTTCGGGTGAGCGGTCAATGCCCACGCACAACAGGAAAGGTACATTCTCTCAATACTCCAGCTGCTCAAATTCCTCTGACAACAGTTCTTCCGATTGGTCGTGGCTGCTCGCGAGAAGAGACTGCAGTTCAATCAACTCAGTGGACTGCAAGAAGCGGTGAAGTCGGTGGCCGTGGCGACGGCTCCATTCCTCGATTGCGGGCGTCATCTGCGCAATTGTGGAGAAGTCGGAGGGAAATCGCAGCGGATCGCCGCCCAGCCAGCGCCCGTGTCTGCCCGCGAGGGTTGTGTTCCAGATCTTGGCAGGAATCACGTCGGGGGTCAGGTTGCCGGTAGGCCAGGCCTGAAAGAGAACGGGGATCCGGGGCGGAAAGTCGGGCAGAATTCCCTGCAGTAGCTGATGACTTCTGGTGCAGGTGGACGGCATCCAGAGGGGGATGACGGGGCTTCTGAGACCGATAACCGGATTCATCTGCGGTCCGCTCTCGATGAGGATTGCACCCGGTTGGACCTGCAACAGATAGTAGAGCCATTGCCAGGCATAGAAACCCATGCGACTTATGTCATCGACCGAGGAGAAGGAAAGCGTATGGACCGGCAAGCCTTCGTCACCGGCATGGTCTCGCACCGAGGTTGCAAAGCCTGAGATGGAGCCCCACTGGGCCTCCGGCTGATATGTCCAGTGGCGAGAGAGACGCCAGCCGCTGCGCTGAAGCCCGCCCTCTTCGTGCAGCCAGTCGTCCAGCCAGGGAGTACCGCGAATGAATTCCTGGTCGGTGAAGCCTCCGTAGCCTCCGATCTGCAGTCTGTGACGGGCGCCGATCTCGTACTGGCTCCACTTCGAGGAGCAGTTCAGGAGAAGGAGGGAACCGCCGGGCATGAGGCGCTCGCGGATGAACCTTTTGTACTGGTCCGGCAGAGAGGTCAGCTTGAGATATATGCTTACACTTCTCTTGATCTGCTGACGAGCGTGGATTGGGTCGAAGACGCTAACGGCCAGGAGATCGGGATTGTGATTCAGGATCGGGGTCAGCAGGTCCACACTTCGCTGCTGATAGCCGGCTATGTCGTCGGGTTTGCCGCGAGAGGAAAAGGCGATGGGAAAAGCGTCGGCCAAGAGAGGTGCGCCGAGGCAGGCACACAGGTGGGCGGTTGCTCCGGAAGGGACACCGATTACGATGGTATCGAAGCGCCTGTCCGAGTCCAGGTTATCGTACAGGCCCACGTTCCATTGCGCGAGGTCTGCCGTTGTGAGGCTGAAGGAGAGCGAACGGTTGTGAGGGCGGTTTTCGGTGGCCCAGACGGCAAGACCGGCTCCCCAGCTACGGGGAAGATGGGAGCTCAGCCGCAGCAGAGATAACTGGCTCCCCATTTTGGCGTTTGCAGCCGGGAAGTGAAATCTGTTTTCCAAGGCGGCGGCGACCGCGGCGACCGCTCCTGTAGCGATATCGAAACCGACTGGGTTGTAGGACACTGGCAAGCTGAATCCTTCTGCCTGGCTTCGTCGATGTTGCGCGCACTACGGCTTCCGCCGCGAACAGACCTTCCACGCTGCACTTGGCGGGCTTGAATCGGACGGCGGAATTGACCAACAGTATAGCCGACGCGGCAAGGCATCGCAATTCCAGTTCAGAGGCAAGTATAGGTTGCTTAGGAAGACAGACTCAGTGGGTGTTTGCCTAGTGTACTCTCCATTGGCGTGGACCGTAATGCGTATTGCGTATTACGTAAGGGGTACATCGCAGATTTGGGGTGGGAACAGTCTGGCGGGACATCGGTGCCAGCGGTGGCTGGCGTTGTTTACCATCTTTGGGCGAGACGCAGTGCAGGCGCCTGGCCCGGCCGTAGGTTGGCGTCCTTCGGTTTGGGAGGGTGCGAGGGCAGGCACATGGGATCTGATGGGACTGGCGGGACCCGGTCGGGCTGGACACGTTCGATCAGGCACCCGTCACGAATATCGACACCCTGTCGGCGACGGATGTTGTAGGTGAGGGGGCGTTGCGGGGGCGGAGCCCCCGCACAAGGGAGGGCCGAATAGGCCCG
>WTGY01000068.1 GCA_011523365.1 Caldilineaceae bacterium | reverse complement strand
GAGCCCCCGCACAAGGGAGGCCGCTTGCGGCCGACCGCCCAGAACTGCAGTGGTCAGTAGTCAGTGGTCAGAGACGGGGCAACCTCTTACTGAGAGTTGACCGCGAGATTGGTGCGGCTTCTCTGCTACCCGAGGCATAGGAGATTTCGCCCCCAATTTGGAATGCATCCATCCAGAGTGGTCCAACGCGCATCTGGGTTGGGCCGCGCACAGGGTCGCAAGGGTAACAACAAGGTGGGCCCGACCGACACTTGCGGCGGAGCAGTAGCCCAGAGTGGGTGGTCGGTCGGTCAGTCTGGATGCCCCCGATTCCGGACTGTATCCTATTCGATATCCGGATTTGTCGCCTAACGCAATCATGGTATAATGCAGCGATTCAAAAAGTACGCAGAAGATTGCCAATGCGCTCCGCATACTGTGAGCTAAGGAGCTTAGCAAATGCCTTTCCTAGGAAATATAGCGCCGTTCTTCCTGCTCGGTCCGACCTTGGGTCCGACCGAGTTGATTCTGATTCTGGTGATTGTCATTATCTTCTTTGGCGTTGGACGGCTGCCGGAAGTGTTTGGTGGGCTGGGCCGCGGTATCCGCGAGTTCCGCCGAGCAGCCAAGGACGAGGGTGAAGAGGAAGATTCAGAGACAACGGACGCCGCCCCCGCTGCGGAGAGCGCTGCGCCTGCGGTGAGCTCTGAGACGAATCCGCCTGAAAAGGTCTAACGTTCGCTTTGATGGCCGCTTGCGCCAGGGCTTCGACAAGCAGCAACGGACAGACTGGCGATCGACGAGAAGGCCGGCTCGGCCTTCTCGTTTCTGTCAGTACCTTGCATCTGAATCTTCCTGCGCAGTTGCCCGGCACGTGTTGGATTGTCACTGACCACAGTTGCACGGTGAGACGATCAGACAGCACAGTGTTTGGGTGTTTTTGTCTACGCGTGGGTAGCACAGCACGTCAATCTTCCGAGGTGAACGATGGATGTTTTCTTCATGATCGCAACGGTTATCATTGCCCTCACATTGATCGGCATCGTCCTGTTGCAGGGTCAGGGTAGTGGTTTGGGCACCGCATTTGGGGGCGATGCCGGCATCCAGCGCACCCGACGCGGTGTGGAAAAAACCATGTTCAACCTGACGCTTACTTTGGCGTCTCTGTTTCTCCTGCTCAGTCTCGTAACAGTCGCTCTTCGCTAAACCAGCAGTGGTCGCGGATCACAGGCCACTGCAGTTTTTCCCATGTCGGAACAACAGCCATTCGGGAGGTCGGCCAGTCCTGAGGCCCAGGGAACGCCCCAGGCGCCGCGTTTGCCTACGACCCCTCCTTCCGGTTATCTGCCGGGGCCGGTTGCACCTCCTGCGACGCCGGCGCCCCTGGGGCGGTATATTCGCTGGCAGATGCTGCTGGCCGTCATGGGAATCATCCTCCTGACGCTTCTGATGGGCGTCACCGCCTACAACGTCTCCACCGTTCTGGTCCCGGAGCGGGGCGGCGTCTTTCGCGAAGGCGTTGCCGGCAATCCCCAGTACATCAATCCACTGTTGTGCTATACGCACGATATCGACCGCGATCTGTGCAGCCTCCTATTTCGCGGCCTGACCCGACTCGACCAGCAGGGGCGAGTGGTGCCGGACCTGGCCGAACGCTGGACGGCCCCGGATGGGCTGGCTTACACCTTTACCCTGCGTGAAAACCAGTACTGGCACGACGGCAAACCGGTGACCATCGACGATGTACTGTTTACGATCGAGATGTTGCAGAGCCCGGATTCACCGATCCTGCCCGACCTGGCGGAGTTGTGGCGTTCGGTCACGGTGGAGCCGGTCAACGAATACACAGTGCGCCTTCTGCTGGACGAGCCCTTTGCCCCGTTCCTCGACTTCACGACAGTGGGGCTGCTGCCAAAACATATCTGGCAGGACGTGCCCCCGTCTGAACTGCTCGCGAGCCCCCTCAATGCACGCCCGGTTGGCAACGGCCCGATGCAGGCGACGTTGACATCGGCGCAGTTCATACGCCTGGAGCGCAGTCCCTTTTCCAATGATGACATTCCCATGGTCTCGGCTCTCGAGTTCCATTTCTATCCCGACTATCCTTCAATATACGCCGCCTACGCTGAAGGTGAATTGGATGGTGTGAGCCAGGTATTGCCGGCGGACATTTCACTGGCACAGGAACGTACCGATTTGCAGCTCTTTTCCGCGCCGCTATCGACCTATGTCGGTGTAATCTTTAACCTGCAGAATCCGGATGTCCCCTTTTTGCAGGATGCAAACGTACGCCGTGCGCTCTATCACGCCCTGGACCGCGAGCGGCTTCTCAATGATGTGGTCGGCGGGCATGGTGTACTCGCATCTTCTCCCATTCCGTCGAACAACTGGGGGCACGCGGCGGATACACCCTCATATAATTATGACCCGGGTGAAGCGCAACGTCTCCTGAATGAGAGCGGTTGGGTCGACACGGACGGCGACGGCACGCGCGACAAAGACGGGCTGCCCATGCAGTTCATTCTGCTCACGAACGACGGGCCAACCCGCATCGCGTTGATACAACAGATCGCGGCGGACTGGCAGGCCGTGGGTGTCAAAGTCATCGTGGAGAGCGTCAGCTTCACCGGATTCGTAACCGATTTCCTGACGCCGCGGCGCTTTGAAGCCGCGCTCCTCAGCTGGGATATCTCAGGCGACCCCGATCCCTTCCCTCTCTATCACAGCAGCCAGGTCGGTACGGGCCAAAACTACGGCGGATGGTCCAATGAGGACGCGGATGACTTGATGATCGAGGCCAGAAGTACGGTGGACCCGGAGAAACGCAAGGCACTCTATGCCGTGTTTCAGCATGTCTTTGCCGACGACGTACCGGCGATCCCTCTGTACTACCCTGTTTATACCTATGGCGTTAGCGAACGCGTCAAGGCGGTCCAGATTGGGCCGTTGAACACGCCGGCCGACCGATTCGCTACGTTCCCCGACTGGTATATCCTCACCCGCCGCGTCCCCGCGAATCAACAGTTGAGTGGGAACTAAGCCCTTCTCCTGCCGCCAGGACACGTACATTTGTCCAACTTTCCCTCGCCGGAGAGACGCCAAAACAACAACGTAGACAGTACATTCTCCGAAATCGATTTGACAGGTGATATACGCACATGTTATAAATCTAGCTTACTGAGCCGCAGTGGCGGAATAGGAAGACGCGCTACGTTCAGGGCGTAGTGGGCATTAGCTCGTGGGGGTTCAAATCCCTCCTGCGGCACCTAAGGGACCCAGATGATCCGTCCGGGTTCCTTTTGTTCTTATCCTGTCGTGTTCTGAGTTCCCTCGGACCGCGTCCTTTCCGGCAGGGGCGCAGTCAATCTTAACGCGACGCTGTCTGCCGAGAATAATCGATGGGTCTTGTCCGAGTCCCGATCAATCCAGGTTCGCATGATGTACGACGCCAGCGTCACCCGGCCTATCCGGCCCTGCTCTTGCTGGCGGTTGTCGTCGGGCTGTATTTCCTGTTCCAACATGTAGAGCAGTTGCGCGAGTTGAGCGCCGTGCAGGCGCAGGTCGCGGAGATGCGACAGAACATTGCGCTCGGCGAGCAGAACACGCTGGATCTGGAGGCACAGTTGCGTTACGCGACAAGCGACGAGTATGTCGTGCAGATGGCGCGCGGCGAATTGGGCTACATTCAGGAGGGTGATGAGGTCTTCATTCTGTTGGGCAAGCCCGCCGCACGGTTGGGGAGCACGCCTGCGGAACCGCCGCCGGTGGTAGAGGAGGATTCCTTCCGCCCTCTGGATTGGGCCTGGTGGCAGTCGGTATTCCAACAGATCCGGGAATAGGTTGAATGCGCCTCTGGCCGAAGGGGCGCTCTGTCGAAAGATTGTCAAAACCGCGAAAAGTTGAGATTTGACGCCGCGCGGTTGGTGTGGTAAACTGCCCTTTACTGTTGCGGGGTGGAGCAGTGGCAGCTCGTCGGGCTCATAACCCGAAGGTCGCAGGTTCGAATCCTGCCCCCGCTACCTCAGTTTCATAAAGCCGCCGAACCGAAATCGGTCGGCGGCTCATTTTTGACATTGGATTGTACGGTTCGCAGTTTGGTTTGGCCCGGCGACGTAGCTCAGGCGGTTAGAGCGAGGGCTTCATAATCCCTAGGTCGGTGGTTCAAGTCCACCCGTCGCCACTCTCCAGCGTGCGCTAAAGGTTAACAGAAAATGGGCATGGCCGTTGACGCGGCCGTGCCCATTTGCATATTGCACGCCAACGGCGCGCAGAACCAATCCTGTCCCCGCACTCAGTCCGGAATCCGGTATGAACTGGCCTGGATGCAGGTAACGCCCTCGCCATCCTGACCGTAGTAAACGGTACAGATCGAGCCGTCAGTCCGCTGAACCGAGGTAGGATAGCCCAGATCCCCGTTGGGGAAGTCATCCCTGAGGATCAGTTCGTTTTCGATATCCCAGCTCGCGCCCTCGTCATTGCTCACACAGGCGCGAATCCCGAAAGGCGCCCAACGACAGCCGTAGACGCAGAGCAGGCGGCCATCCTGCAGGCGCAGCATGTGGGGCGGCAGGCCGCGCATCGGCGTCGGTTGCGCGCGGCTCCAGGTGCGTCCGCCGTCGTCCGAATGACACTGATAGAGGTGATATTTGCCTTCTTCATGGGTGCGCAGCATCGCCAGCACGCGTGCGCCCGGCAGCGCAAGCAGGGCAGGTTCGAAGAAGCCGATCCTGTCATCGACCGCGATCAGGCGGGCGCCGCGCCAGGTGCGGCCCTGGTCGTAGGAGGGCACGACAAAGGAGGGGCACGGGACCTGGCTCTCGTCGTAACATGGCAGCAGAAGGCTTCCGTCTTCCAGTTCGGTGATCGACCGCAGCGTGTACCCGGAGACAAAGGGAGAGACATCGACGCGGGCGCTCCCATCCCACGTGCGCCCGCCATCTTCCGAGCGATGGACATAGGTGCCCTCTGCCACCGGAAAAGAGCCGGCCCAGGCAAACCCCTCGTCACGTCTGTAGCGTGCGTAAACTGCATCGGTGTCAGCTGCATCCAGCGAGACAAAGCTGTTGCGCGCCGTGTTGACCAGCAGCACACCGCTGGAAAGCTGCACCATGCCGGGATCGTCCATACCGGCGAAGTCGTAACCGGCGATCACCTGCGGCCCGTGCCAGCTCTGGCCGCCATCCTCGGAGCGCAGCAGCATATTGAGCAGACTGGGGTCGAGATGCGTGATGACGGGGCGGCGCATCGCCTCGCAGAAGGCCAGCACCCACTCCCCGTCCTGCAGGATCTTGATATCCGGCCAGGCGCAGTAGGCGTGGGGGTTCCTGTAGATCAGCTGGTGCGTCAGGTCCGGTGGGCGCATGGCCATCTCTTCCTTATATCTGACCTCTTTCGAGCATATCTATGAACGGATTGTCCCGGATCTCCAGCGGGAAGTCGACGCGCGCCAACCCCTGCCGCTGCGATTCATAGATTGCCATGATCATCTCCAGCGCGGCGCGGCCTTGTCTTCCGCTTGAGACGCTCTCCCGGTCCTGGTCGATGCAGTCAACCAGGTCGCTCACCGCGTTGATCCAGGCGTGTTGACGCTGCGTCGCCACCGGCTCCCATGCGACCGGCTCGGTCTGCATGCGCCAGCGATGCAGATAGGGTTCCCAGCCGTAGCCGCCGGACCGCTCCAGGCTGTTGCCGGCGCCGTGCTGGATCGCCAGCCGCCCTTCATCCCCTTCGATCAGGATTTCAAACGTGCCATAGCGCCGTCGTCCGCCCGACTCAAAGAAGAAGAGGCAGCCGCTGTCCATGCGGAACAATCCGGCGCCGAGGTCCTCGATTGTGACAGTCTTGTTGCCCCGCTCCACCGTGGCGAAAACCCACTCCGGATCACCGGCGTAGAAACGGATCAGATCGAAGAGATGCGTGCAGTCGTGCATCAGATTACCGCCGCCCGCCGTCTCGTAATGCGCATGCCAGCTGGCGGGATCGCGCTGATCGGTCGTGAGCAGGTGGCCCCGGATCGTGCGCAGATTGCCGATCTCCCCCTGCTCGATCATCTTCTTTATTCCAATGTAATTCGCCTCAAAGCGCATCGAATGGTTGACGATCAGTTTGGTACCGGCGCGGTCGCAGGCCGCGATCATCCGGTCCGCCTCTTCGAGGTGGAAGGCCATCGGCTTCTCGCAGAGGACGCCGCGTGCGCCGGCCTCGGCTGCGGCGATCGTCACCGGCCCCTTGAGATTGTCCATCGTGCAGACGCTGACGATATCGACGTTGGCCTGCGCCAGCATCTCCTCATAGCTGTCGTAGCGCTGCGGGATCGACCAGCGTTCGCAGAAGAGATCGAGCTTGTCGGCGTCAATGTCGGCCGCGGCCACCAGCTGCGTACCGGGGACATCCGTGTACGCCTTCGCGTGGAGCGCGGCCACTCTGCCGCAGCCAACGATTCCCACCGTGTAACGCTTGTCGTCGCTCATTTGGGTGCTCCTGCCTGGGCGGCGCCCGCGTAGGAGGGCATCATCGGAACTGTGATGACCGCCGACGGGCGCATTTGGATCTCCCCACTATATCTGACCTCTGTCCAGCATAATTCCGAACGGATTGTCTCGGATCTCCAGCGGGAAGTCGACGCGCGCCAACCCCCGCCGCTGCGATTCGTAGACGGCCATGATCATTTCCAGCGCGGCACGGCCCTGCCGCCCGCTCGAGATGCTCTCGCGGTCATTCTCGATGCAGTCGACCAGGTCGGTGACCGCGTTGATGGTGGCGTTGTCCCGCTGCGTGGGGACGGGCTCCCATTCGACCGGCTCGGTACGCCCGCGCCAGCGGTGCAGATATGGTTCCCAGGCCCACCCGCCCATCGCCCCCATGCTGTTGCGCGCGCCGTGCTGAATCGCGAGGCGGCCTTCGTCCCCTTCGATCAGGATTTCGAACGTGCCATAGCGGCGCCGTCCGCCCGACTCGAAGAAGAAGAGGCAGCCGCTGTCCATGCGGAACAGGCCGGCGCCGAGGTCCTCGATTGTGATGGCCTTGTTGCCCCGCTCCACCGTGGCGAAGACCCACTCCGGATCGCCAGCGTAGAAGCGGATGAGATCGGTCAGGTGCGTGCCATTGTGCATCAGCTCGCCGCCGCCCGCGGTCACGTATTGCGAATGCCAGCTGCCGGGATCTCGCTGATCGGTGGAGAGCATGTTGGCGCGGATCGTGCGCAGATTGCCGATGTCGCCGCGCTCGATCATCGCCTTCACTTCGATGAAGTTCTTCTCGAAACGCATCGAGTGGTCGACAACAAGCTTGGCGCCGGCGCGGTCGCAGGCCGCGATCATCCGGTCCGCCTCTTCCAGGTCGAAGGCCATCGGCTTTTCGCAGAAGACGCCGCGCGCGCCGGCCTCGGCTGCGGCAATCGTCGCCGGGCCGTGAAGATTGTCCAAGGTGACGACGCTGACGATATCGAGATCGGCCTGCGCGAGCATCTCCTCATAGCTGCGGTAGCGCTGGGGGACCGACCAGCGCTCGCAGAAGAGATCGAGCTTGTCGGGGTCGATATCGGCGGCGGCCACCACCTGCGTATCGGGCACAATCGTGTACGCCTCTGCGTGCAGATTCGCCATCCTGCCGCAGCCGATGATTCCCGCCGTGTATTGCTTGCCGTCGCTCATTTGAATGCTCCCACCAAGGCGGCGCCCGCGAAGGTGCGCATCATCAGGACAATGATAATCGCCGTCGGGATCGACGCGATCACGTAACCGGCCATCAGCGGCCCGAACATCACCTGGCTGTTGCCGGTGAACTTGGCCAGCCCCAACATCAGTGTAAACTTTTCTGGCGAACGCAGCACCAGCAACGGCCACACATAGTCCCCCCACGTCGACAGGAACGTCAGCAGGCCCACGATCGCCATGATCGGCCGCGAAAGCGGCAGCGCGATCAGCCGGTACATCTGCAGCTCGGTGCCGCCGTCCATCCTGGCCGCCTCGAACAGCTCCTCCGGCAGATCGGAGAAGAAACCGGTCAGCAGAAAGACGGCAAAGGCCAGCCCGCCGGCGATATAGGGCAGGATCAGCCCCCACAGCGAATTCATCAGCCCAAACTGAACGATCAGCAGGTAGCGGCCGATCAGGGTGAGGACGCCGGGGATCATCAGCAGCGACAGCACCAGGTAGTAGGCCGCGTCCCGCCAGGCGAAGTCGATGCGCGCAAACGCGTACGAGGCCAGCGACGCGCACAGCAGCACGCCCGTAACCGCTCCGAGGCTGACCAGGCTGCTGTTGATGATGGAGCGATAGATCTCGTTCCACGCCATCACGTAGTTGTGCAGTTGCAGCGGGAAGGCCGGCAGCCAGAAATTCACGAGCAACTGCTGGAAGCTCTTGAGCGAGGTGAGGATAGCGATGAAGAAGGGGAAAAAGGTCAGAAGGAGGAGAAACACCAGCAACGCATGATGCAGCGCGCCTTTGAAACGGGCGCTGAACTCCTCCTGCGCGGCGTCCGGCGATGATGTGAAGGGCCGGTCAACTGTCTGCCCGGTCATCAGGTCTCTCTTGTGCGTCGTGTGCGGGCGAACGGCGACGTCGTGTAGCGGAAGCTCAGCAGCGTCAGAATGAAGATTGCGATGAACATCGTCACTCCGATCGTTGCGCCGTAGCCCATCTGGTCCCCGCGGAACGCGGCCATAAAGAGGAGCAGACCGGGTACCAGCGACGCCTTGGCCGGCCCGCCCGCGGTCATGATCAGCACAAAGGCGAATTCCTGGATGATGCCGATCATCGTCTGAATCGCCACCAGCTGAATCGAAGTGATCACCAGCGGAATGTCGATCCGCACCATCCGCTGCCAGACATTGCAACCGTCCATCACCGACGCATCCAGCACCTCACTGGGGATCTGCTGCAGGCCGGCGTAAAAGATCATGAAGGGCCAGCCCGAGATCCAGGGGAAGCCGACGAACAGCAGCGCCAGAATCACCAGGCTCGGCTCGGACAGCCACGCCGTCTGCCACTCCTCGAGGCCGAAACTTCCCAGCATACGATTGAGCACCCCAATCGTGGGCAGCGGGTTGTAGATGAACTTCCAGATCATGATCGTGACCAGAAACGGCACCACCATTGGCAGCACGAAGAGCGTGCGGTACCAGTACTTGGTGCGTTCCCGCTTCAGGTTGAAGACCAGCTCCGCCACCAGGAAGGGCGAGATGCGCTGCAGCATCCAGCCGAGGAAGAACCAGCCGAGATTGCGCGTGGCGATGTGCATGTTGGGGTCGTTCACCATTGTTATGTAGTTCTTGAACCCAACGAACCGCTCCAGCGTAAAGCCGTCCCAGCGAAAGAAGGTATGATAGATGACATTGAATGTCGGCTGGTACATGAATATGGCCAGAAAGAGGAAGGTTGGCAGCAGAAAGAGGAACGCGGTCAGGTTGCGGCGCAGCGCACGGCGGCGCCCGCTCCACAGTTTACTGTCGAGACCCGCGTCGGCAGCCTGTACTGACATGGGGTTCACAAGGGCCGGTGGTCAGTGATCTGCTCTTCACTGACCACCGGCCGCTATCAACTGCTCTCTCAGGCGTTGAACGGCATCACGTACGGTTCGCTGGGGACCGTGTAATCGCCCCACGGCGGCGGGGTGTAGTCGGCCTGCATCTTCTCCCACTCCGCGGCCTCTGCGTGCAGCTCCTTATCGACGAGGAAATTTTCAATGAAGGTCGGCAGCACGTCGATCTGAATCTGGATCATCTCTTCCAGTGTCATATCGTCGGCGAAGTAGGCCTGAATCGCCGAGAACCATTCGTACCAGAAGTGCCAGTCGCCGATGCGGTCGGAGGAGAATCCGGGTTTGGCGGTATCTGCTTCATAGTCGCTGACCAACGCCTTGACATCGTCGTCGACCTCGAGGTCTTCGAGGCCCTTGATCGTGGGCAGCACCAGGTTCGTGCCAAGCCGCTCGTGGATCAGCCGCGCCGTGTTGGCCGGCGTCGTCATGAATTTGAGGAAATCGACGGCCAGGTCGACGTGTCCCCGTTCGCGCGCGGTCTTGGTCACCGTCTTGCTCTCGGTCCCGCGCGCGATCAGCCAGGTCGGGTCGTCTTCGCCCCACGGCGTCAGCTTATTGGTCAGGCGCGGCAGATTAAAGACGCCGAACTTGTCGGTGCCTCCCAGCTCCATCAACTGCGGCCAGATGCGGGTCGCGTTCCATACCATCGCCGTCTGCCCGGTCATGAAGACCTCGCCATAGCCGATCGCCGAGGTGGTCTGCGCCATCTGCAGGTAGCCCGGCTGGTAGTAGTTCGTCGCTTCCTTCCAGATGCGGGTCGGCTCGACCCAGTAGGGCGCGTCCAACCGCACGATGCCGGCGACGGCGGCGCGGGTCTGTTCCACGTCGTCGCAGAAGCCGTCGCCGTTGATGTCGATCAGCTCGAACAGCCCCATCGCCCGAACCAGATAGTCGACCATGCGGTCCCATTCCCAGCTGAGCAGCGTACTCTCCACGGGAATCGTGCCCGTATCGAGGATCTGCTGGCAGGCCTGGTAGTAGTCGTAATAGGTTTTTTCGGGAGGACCGGAGAGGCCGGCCTCGGCGAACATCTCCTTGTTGTAGGCGATCACCAGTCCCGGGCCGCCCCAACCGACGGGAATGTCGTAATTGTTGCCGTCGGCCAGCACGATCGGATGTACATCCTCGAACCACTGGTCGAGCCAGCGACTATTGCCCGGCTGGCCCGCGGGAATATACTGGTTCGGCTGATTCAAGTACTCAGTCGTCGGGACAATCGTGTCCTTGTCGTAGATGAAGGTGAGGCCGTAAGTGAAGGTGATATCCGGAAGCGTTCCTGCGGCCGCGCCGGCCCTGAAGTAAGTAGGCTGGGTCATCGCCTCGGTCGCCTTGAACGGCTCCTCAAAGACGACCTCGACGCCGGGGTGCATATCCTCGTACTCCGCCGCGATGTGCAGGATCTCGTGGAGCGCCACCGGCGTATCCGCGGTTACCTTGCCGGGAACGTACTGCATGTCGATCGTCAGTTCACCGGTCATCCCTGAGCCTTCGGCTGCATCTTCTTCCATGGGCGCCGTCGGCATCGCACAAGCGGCGATAAGCCCGGCAGCGAGGCCACCAGTCCCGATCAGGAATTGGCGGCGAGACAGTGCTCTGTTCATTTCAGCCTCCTATTGATAAGGTTCTGCCGATGGCGATGGTTGCAAGAGGTATGAAGAAGGGACGGTTGAGAGAGGACTTTGCGCCCGAATGTAACATCTCTTGCGGATGCGGTCAAACCAGTTTTTCGGATCAGTGAGCTTGGCACCAAAAACTGGACCGCATGCTAAGGTGTATCATGGAGCACGACACCAATAAGCCATATGAACTCGGGTTTGATCCCAGCCACAACGCGAATTACACCATGTGTCAGAAGAGAAAGGGCCCCGGATTTCACAATCCAGGGCTCTGACGAGGTTGAAGGTGTGTTCAGGTTATTTGAGGCCAAAATCTGCTAAACCGAGTGGGATCCCGAATCAGCAGGCGGAGTTCCAGTGTCTCCTGGAATGTCGGGGGGTTGAGAGGGCGGCTGTGTGGGTCTTACACTGATTCCTCCTGTCCCCCAGGATGGGCCTAGCTCTTCTGTCGTGGCGTTCCTGAGTTCGATCCCCTGCACTTCAACTATGTTCGGGGACTCTCTCTCAAACCGGCATGAAGAGATCAGCCGGATGCGGTTGCGGCCGAACTACGCAGGTGTCAGTCCTATTCGGATTCCGGAGTCGGATAGTAGCCCGAATTGACGATGAACTCGTAGGGGAAGGCGCCTCCGTCCGGCAACGGAATGTGGCCGGTGAACACGCGGGCGTAACCCACCTTGGGGACTTCGGCGCTGTCGGAATCGTCGGCGGGGTTGTCGAAGTAGTACTCCCAGAAGCCGCCTTCCGGGCCGCTTTCCGCCGCGGCGATTAGCTGATCGACGATCAGTTCTCCGGTCGCGATGTCGCGGGAAATCCCTCCCTGTCGCAGCTCGAACCGGTCTGGAAACCCGCCGTGAAACTGGATCAGCTTGCTGGCGCGATCCATTACGGAGAGGTAGACGGAACCGTCTCTCCAAGGGCCGTTCGGATCCCGCAAGGTGACCCGGGCTTTCGCGAGGACGTTCGAGCGGGCGACCGGATCGTCGGACTCGAGAAGTTCGACGATGTACTCGCCCGCGGCCGTGACGAAGGCCTTCAAGGTTGCCCGGTCCACCACTTCGCTGGCCGTAGTCGCGGGGTCGCCGTAATCGAGGGCCTCGTCGCTGATGGGAATCAGGTGAGACTCGTCGAGCTCGAATCCGGCGAGCAGAACGGTGGGGCGCTGTACGGAGCCCGTGAAAAAAATGGTGGCGTAGCCGGAGGCGTCCGCGATATTGGGTACGTTGAATGGACCGCCATCTCCCTGCACGGCGGCAGCGAAGGCGGCCATGGCCGCGGCCGGGTCGGTCAGGGCGGCCGGGTCGATCCCCAAAGCGTGAAGGATCGCTGCATAGATCACGGGGTTGAGTTGTCTGCCGGACAACGACATTTGCTGCGCGTGAACGTACACCCTGCCGTCGGGCGTCAGCTGCACAAGGTAGGTGGAACCTGAACGCCACGGACTCCCCTCCTGCCTGAAGAGACATCTAAGGTATAACGTCTGCTCTACGGCCCTTTCTCCTTGCAGCACGCTTACGTGATTGTCTCTCGCGGCCAGCGCGAAGTCGGTCAGGCTGGCGTTGCCGTCTTCCACCTGTTGCGCCGTCACCTGCGCATCGGCGGGCGGAGCAACGCCGGCAGGCAGGGGACATTCGGGCTGCGCCTGCCTCGATTCGGGTTGCACCTGCTCCGGTTCGAGCAGAACGAAGGTACAGGCGGCGGAAACGAGCATGCCAAGCGAAAGAGAGAGACAGATAACGGCCTTCCGGATTACACTTTTCATGGTGCGTTTCTCCTGTTGGAAAGAAGCATTGGAGTCAGGCCTTCGCCGTAGGCTGCCCGCGGCGCAGACATTACTGTCTGCGCTGAACGAGCGGTATTGACTGCGAGCACAACATCGTAGCAGGTTTCGGGTGCAAGGCCGGTGTTGGTATAGGATGTTGCGGAATGCGAGTAAGAAGGTGGTGCAGCCAGCGACGGGATCGAGTAAGTGATCTTTTATTATATACCTGTCGTATGTTACTGGTGTGTTAATGCGATTAATTTCTGTATCAATATCGTGTCAATTACTTATTTTGGCGGTGAGGCAGGTGTCGCGGAGAGCGTTTCTGATGCTGGAGGATGCGGAGAGGGAGTCCTTTTGTGCCGCGAGGAGCCTATGCCGTCCTGACAGTGGTGGTGGTGCGGTCTTGAGAGGTGGCGAAATGACAGGCCCGGCCGGGGGGTGGCCGCGGCCGGTCGTAGTGACCGTTGTTATGAATTTGGTGCGTCTTTCCAAGTAGATATAGAGAGACCAGGACCTGGCGGGCACCAGAACGGCACCGGCGCGCAGCGCCCATGCCCATCGCCTTCCATGCCCGACCACGTTTCCATCGGCACCTCGATAGCAGTCCACGAAGGGCACTGATAGGGGGTTTCCCTACAGGTACAGCCCCTTTTGCAACAGGCCAGAACACGGAAACGGACTGATCCGTTTCCGTCAGCAACCGCACTTCTGTGCCGTCATGGAGCCTCAGGTACACGAAGTCGTAGGCCCATACATGGTCCTACCACGCAGTCCGCAGACGCACACACGAGCCGTCATTGAGCCACAGACGCCCTCTCTTCGGCTGCTTCGCCGGCACCTTCAGCCCTTCACGTCGCCTTATCCTCTCCACACGCTTGTGGTTCACATGCCTGCCACGTTGCCGCAGAAAGGCGGTGATCCTACGGTAGCCGTACCTGCCGAACTGACTGGCCAGCTCCACGATCTCCTCGGTCAGCGCCTTCTCATCTTCCGCGGGGGCCGGCTTGTATCGCTGTGTGGGGCGAGTATAACCCAGCACCTTGCAGGCGCGTCGCTCCGAGACCCCCATACTCGTTGCGCCACCGATAGAAAGTCTGCTCGGCCACGCCGATCCGGCGGGCAGCTTCAGCGACTGTGCCGCCCTCGGCCATCGCCACCTCAGCCTCTCTGAGCTTTTTGATTACCTGCTCCGGCGTATGTCTCCTCTTGGCCATCTTTCCCCCTCTATACGGCCCAATACTAACATACTACCTGGACCAGTTTTTTTGGGGGGGCAGGTCAGCACGTCGTGCTCTGATCAGAGCCGGCCCAACCTTTGTTTCTGGAGCCACACGGCGCGCCCTATCCCTTCAGCCCGGAGAGGCTGATGCCGCCGATGATGTACTCCTGGGCGAGGACGAAGAGGATGACGATGGGGAAGGAGACGATCGTGGAGCCGGCGAATACGGCCGGCCAGTTGATCTGATTGACGTCGCGGAAGAGGGCGATGCCGACTGTGACCGGGTACTTCTTCCAGTCGGAGAGGATGATGAGGGGCCAGACGAAGGAGCTCCACTCGTTGAGAAAGATAAAGACGCCGAGCGTCACCATGGCCGGTTTGGCGAGGGGCAGCATGATGCGCCAATACGTGCCGAAGAAGCCGGAGCCGTCAATGCGGGCGGCGTCCTCCAGCTCGCGCGGGATATTGAGGAAAAACTGGCGCAAGAGGAATATACCGAACGCGCCGGCAAAGCCCGGCAGCACCACCCCCGTAAATGTATTTGTGAGACCCAACCCATGCGCGATGAGGAAGGTCGGGATCAGCGTAACCGAACCCGGGAGCATCAGCGTCGCCAGCACCGCCAGGAAGAGGGCCTCCCGGCCGGGGAAATCGACGCGCGCGAACGAATAGGCCGCCAACGAGTCGATGAGTAGCTGGACAATCAGTACCGCGGCCGCATACAGAATGCTGTTGCCCAGGTATACTCCCATCCGCCCGATCGTCAGAGCATCATAGTATGTGCTCAACGTGGGCGGCATCGGAATGACCGAATAGGGATTGGTGAAAAAGTCGGTCCGGCTTTTGAAGGAGTTGGCCAGCATCCACAGGTAGGGGAAGATCATGCTGAACGCGAGGGCAATCAGCAGCACATAGACGAAGATGATAAAGCTGCGTCTGGTTGCAGCCAGAAGCAGCTTGCTCTGTTCTCTCTCCCCGCTGCCGGGGGAGGATAGTGTACGCGCCATGACTCAGTACAGCTCCCGCGAGATGAACAGCTTCAGCTGCAGCGCGGAGAAGAAGAAGATCACACCGAACAGCAGCCAGGAGATGGCCGACGCATAGCCCATTTCGAATCGCTGGAATGCGTAGTGGTAGACGACCATTTGAACCGTCTGTGTCGAGTTCATGGGGCCGCCCTGCGTCATGATGAAGACCTGTGTGAAGACCTGAAAGGCGGCGATCGTCAAGGTAACGAAGGCGAAGATGAGTGAATTGCGCAAAAGGGGAATGGTAATGCTCCAGAAGGTGTGCCAGCGGCCGGCGCCGTCCACCTTGGCCGCTTCGTAGAAGACCTCCGGGATCTCGGCCAGGCCTGCGAGGAAGATGATCATGTAGTAACCGACCGCGCCCCAGATCGTCATGATCATGATCGCCGGCAGCGCGGTCGAAGGGTTGAAGAGCCAGTTGGGACCCTCAACGTTTACCATTTGCAGCAGTCGATTAATCCCACCCGTGGGTTCGTACAGCCACACCCACAGCATCGAGGTCACCACGACAGGTGTAATTGTGGGAATGAAAAAGACGGTGCGGAAGAGCGCCCGTCCCCGTCGGACCTGGTTGCCCAGAACCGCCAGAAGCAGCGAGATAATCGTAATCGACGGCACAATTACGATTACGTAGATGAAGGTGTTGCGAAAACTGATCCGCACCAGCCTGTCACTCAACGCGCGCGCATAGTTCTCCAGGCCCTCGAAAGGCCGTGCTTCCGAGATAATGTCATATTGGTGAAAGCTGATGTAGAGAGAGAAGATGATCGCGATGTAGGAAAAGACCGTGATCAGCAGGCCTGCCGGGCTGATGAACAGGTAACCCGGCCAGGTCTTCCTGAAACGTCTCCAAAGTTCTCGCTGTCTTCTTGCACGCGACTGCACCGGCTGCGACGGTTGTGCCAAAGTCGTCATCTGTCACCGCGCCCTGAAAAACAATGGTTCGCGGCCAGTGAATGCTGACTGACCACGAACCACCTGTATCTTAAGAGTAACCGGCGTCTGCCATAATCTGGTTGCACTCAACGACCAACTGCTCGATCGCTGCCTCCGCCTCCATCTCCTGCAGAATCGCCGCCTCGAGAACAGGTCTCATCGCTGCATTCAGGGCGCTCTGCTGGATATAGACCAGCGGCGTGCCCGCTGCTGACGCCAGCGGGACCATCCTTAGCACCGGCAACTCCTGCAGCGCGGCCTGGTATTCCGGTGTCTCGTAGAAGTCGTTGCGCGGCGCCAACCAGCTGCCGATCGCGAACCGCTCCAGCATCCAGCCCAGCCCGCACCAGAACTCCAGGAAGGCCCAGCCGGCATCTTTGTTCGGCGACTTGGTCGGCACAACCAGCATGTTGTTCCAGTGGGCGGTGCCCTGCTTTCCGCCCTCCACCGGCGCCGCCGGCCACAGCATCGTGAACCAGTTGAGATCCGGCAGGTCATTCGTCAGGGGCCCATATTGCCAGGGGCCGGATTGCGCCATCGCAGCCTTCCCCTGCTGGAACTGTGCCCAGTCCTGCCGTTCTGGCGCGATCGGCTGGGAGACCTGGTGCACGTGCAGCAAGTCCAGGAACCAGTTCAACCCGTTCACCGCCGCGTTCTTTTCGTTGAAGCCGATGCCATTTTCAATGCCGGCATCGTTCTTGGAATAGAAGCCGACGTTGTGAGTGCTGGCCCAGATGCTCAAAGTTTGGGCGGTCGGCGTGCCGACGAGGAAGCCCGACTGAACAACTTCGTCGCCGTCCCGCTTGGTCAACTCCTTGGCCGCATCGGTGAAATCCGCCCAACCCCACTGCGCGATGTCGTCGGGATCGGTTGTAACGCCGGCCTCTTCAAACAGGTCGGTGTTGAAGAAGATCTGATTACTGTCCGGCCCTTCGCCCAGTACGCCGTACTGCGCGGGTCCCTTTGTCGCCTGCAGTAACGCGCCGTCAAGGAAGTTCTCCGGCGCCAGGTCCGGCGTTATTTCGATCGAGGGTGTCAGGTCCAGCAGCGCACCCCTGTCGAAGAAGTCACGGGCCCAGTATACCGAGCTGTGCATGACGTCGGGCGTATCGTCGGCCGCATGCGCCGCCAGGAATTTTACGAAATACTCACCGAAGGGAACATTCTGATAGTTCAACTCCAGTTCTGGGTTTGACTCTCCCAGGGCAACCGGCAACCGGTCGAACAGCGCTTTGCTGGTCTCATTGGCGGCGGGGCCCCACCAGTCCCAGTAGGTGATCGTCTGTTGGGCCATGGCGGGCTCATCCCCTGCCATGTCGCCGGATGCCTCTTGCGCGGGCGCGGGTGCACACGCCGCCAGCGCGGTTGCGCCGATTCCCGAGAGGGCTGTAACTGCAGACAGCCGCAGAAAATCGCGACGACTTACTCTTTCCTTCGAGACTTTCATACCTTCCTCCTTTGGATAGGAAAACCAGGAATTTCCCGATGCAGGCGAACAAATACCGAATTTCGCTGCGTTGTGGGCGAAAGAAAAGATCAAACTGACAAAGATTCTACTTGTAGAATCGTCGGGCCTGCCCGGTCGTTTGGGTGAAACAGTTCATCACTTCGGAGGCATCTGTACTGAAGTTGGGCGCACTTTATCAGAATTTCTTTACTCTGTCAACGAAAAAAGGCTCTATGATCTCAGGACGTCCGCATCTTATTGGGAGAGCACATTCAGGAGATAGTCGGTTTTCCAACCGGCCCGGTTACGTTTGGCAGCAGTTCCGATTTTGGCGCATTTCTCTCGGCGAAGGAGGTCGAGAGTTTACGAGCATTTACGAGCGTTTATGAGCGTTTACGTGTTGTCTGAACTGCAGTTCATGGGATTTATCGGATGGGCTGCAGTTAGGGTCTGGCTGGCGCTGGTTGTCTCGTATGAGCGTTGGACGAGAGTTTACGAGCATTTACGAGCGTTTATGAGCGTTTCCATGCAGTCTGACCTGCAAGGCATGCAGTTCGTGTGATGGGCTGTGATGAGGGCCTCGCCGGTGCTGGCAAGGCCGGACGAGTGTTTGCGTGCGTTGTACGAGAGTTGTACGAATTCTGACATGGTGGGACGTGTTTGAACGTAAAAACGCGTGATAAGTCGGATTAAGTCGGTTTATGTCGGTCGATATTTGATTTGGCTCTTGTTGTCGTTACGCTTTTGCAACAGATTTTGCGTGTCTGGAGTCGGATCCCGGTTTTGGCAAGTTCTCTGCGATGCTCTTCCACTACCCTAACAGCCGACAGACACATGCCGGTTAGCTGGCGGTGAGGGGAATTGTGTCGTGTCTGGACGGTTAGGGTCGGATGGAGTCGGGTCAGAGCGGGCAGTTTTCCTTTTCCGGACCTTTGCGCTTGGCTTCGCGCACGTTTCCTCGCTGTCTTTGTTGGGTACTGGGCAGTTACCCGTCTTGGAAGGGTCCTCCCTCGCCTTCAGATTCCCTGCCGGAGAGAGTCATGGCTTGATGACAGTCCGCTCTCAGTAATGCCTATTCACAATTTGGCATTGGGATATTATATCACTGTTTTTGATGCAATTGCCCTGCTTAGCAACCCAATTAGGATGCAATTGCCCTGTCTATATCCTTTGAAACCTGTGAGACCTTTGCATATCACGCGCGTGAATTCTACCGGCCCTCGCTCGCTTTGAGTGCCCTGTTGCCGCTGAAAGATTCTGGGATGCGTCCCGGATTTGGGGTGGGAGTGGGCAGGCACAAGGCCTGCCCCTACAGGGATTCAAAGATTCCGCGATGCCTCCCAGATATGGGGTGGGTGCGGGCAGGCACAAGGCCTGCCCCTACAGGGATTTGATGGGAATGGTGGGCGTGGTCTGGCGAAGCCCTTTCGATTGGGGACCTGTTGGAATATCGACACCAGGTCGACGAGGCATGTTGTAGGAGGGGGGGCGTTGCGGGGGCGGAGCCCCCGCACAAGGGA
>WTGY01000025.1 GCA_011523365.1 Caldilineaceae bacterium | reverse complement strand
GCTACAGAAATGCTGACGGTACATTCCCCCCAGGCAGACCGTACACAGAACATGGCTTAGTAGTTACTAAACGTCAAAGAGCCCTAGATGACCCGACAGGTAGCATGCAGTCTGCGGCCTCGCTCCGAAATCTTGTCGTACTCCGCCTGCGTCATCTCGATCGGCACCCGTTGACCGAACCAGGGCAGCGAGTAACAGATCACCAGCTCCGGCCGCGCATGGTCCGAGCGGTTGGGAGTGCCTCGGTGCAGCGTACGCGGGTCCTGGATCCACAGTGTTCCCTTCTTCAGATTAAGGCGTCGCCGGGTCGGAAAGTCCCCGGCCTCCAGGATCTCATCGTACCGTGTCTCCATCTCCGGGTCGGCAAGATACTGCGTGCACGGCAGTATTTCGAAGCTGCCGTTCTCCTCGTACGTGTCCACCAGGGGGAACTTGACACCGAAATGCGGGCAGACCTCCAGGCCGACGTGAGGCACCAGCTTGGAGATGCCCGCGTCGCGATGCCACCGCTGATACTCGCTGCCCGGGTAGGGGTTATTCGAGTGATAGCAGGTGATGCGGTAGTCCTCAGTCCCCCAGTAACTGTCCAGAAACTCCAGCAGGACCGGGTTCTCGTAGATTTCCGGATCCGCGAACGGCTGCTCCCAGGGAACGTACAGCGTATAGCGATTGACCACCTGCAGCCGCCCCTCAAAGACAAGACGCTCATCGCTGCGTCCATGCAGCATTACCCCGTTTGCCGAATCGCTGTGCGCCCGCACCTGCTCCAGGTAGGGCAGAAACGCCTCCCGGATCTGGTCGACTTTTTCTATCGGGATCAGGTCTTCAAATAGTACATAGCCGTTGATACGAAGCTCGGCCAGCTTCAGATCGAGGTCATATTGGGTTGGCGATGCCAATATTCGGCTCCTCCATCAATGCAAGGTTCAGTTATAAGGTTGCCTGCAGGGTTTTTCCGCCGCGGCCAGCCGGAGCCGCGCTTTGGACTGGTAACAGTTGCCTCAAGTGTGTAATTATTCAGTCAACCGGCACCCGGTAGGAAGTTTCCTCAATCCGCTCATGGTCGGAAGCCCGTGCATTGATCATCGCCCGCTCCGTAACCGGCAGATAGTAATGGGTCTCAGCATTCAGCGAGATAAACCCCTCCGCATAGGCGACACCGCCGGACATCCCGAACGCGCCGTCGCTGGTCTCGATGCGCTTGCGCGCATAGACCCCGCCGTAGCCCTGGCTGACCAGACAGTCCAGGCAAGCCAGCTTCTTGTCCACCACGTCGGTGATGTCGATGAAGACGTCGTTGTAATACCCCCCTTCGGACTGCCACACATTGCGCGGGATCGCGGCCGCGCCCGTGCCGAAGAAGAAGACCTGGGCCGCCTTGTGGGGCGGATTGCGGTCGCCGGGGTCCACGCCGCTTGCCAGGGCCATGGCATGTAGCACGATCTGCCCGGCGATGGCATGGGCATTGGTCAGTCCGTCCCCCTCCTTGGGGAAATGCGTCAGTATAATGTCCGGTTTCAACTCGCGGAATAGCCGCGCCAGACGCCTGACAGCCTCGTCCGTCACGAGCAGAACGGCATCGTCGGCGCCGAAAAAGTACACGTCCTCTACTCCCAACAGACTACACGCCTTGCGCGCCTCTTCAGCCTTCACGTCGGACCGTTCCGCCATCAGAGACTTAAGTTCATCGGCGGGGGGCACTTCGCTGGCGTGGTGCATCTCGTCGCTGATGACCTTGTCATGCACGCGCGCACCGTGCGTCAGCACGACACAGCCGACATAATCCCCGCGCGCCGCATGATGGGCCATCGTCCCGCCCGACTGGTCGAAGATGTCGGCAGGATGCGCGCCGACCGAAAGAATGCGTAGCGACTCGGACATGGGTCTAGCCTCCTGTTGTTTGTGGGAGCTCATTTCACCTATAAGTATAGCCTACCCACGGCTCTGGGAGTGAGGCCGCAAAAAGAGAGCGGGCGGGATACTCCAGTTCAGCCTTCTGCCTTGCTGGCAACCCAGTCCCTGGGCCGCGTTCACGCCTCAACCGGGTCTTCAAAGTGAAACGAGAAGAGCTCGGCGTCCCGCAGAAAGAACCGCAACTTACGCCAGTAAGTCCTCTCCCCCGGCCCACCCCAGCGGGAGCCGGCCCCCGCCGGAATGTCGGGACTTCCCGCCCAAGTTACCGTGTGGGCAACGCTGTCTCCCGTAAAGGGATCGCAGCTCTCTTTCAGGCAAGGCTCGAGCGCTTCATCATACCTGTCCGCCACCTCAACCCGCACCGAGCCGCCCGGCCCACAGCGGGCGTTGATCACCAACTTCGTCCCCAGGCTTATGAGAGGACGCGTTACAACCATTCCCTCGCGGTACCTGTTGGCGTACAGCCCCGCGTACCCGTCCTTGCGCAAGGTCGCCAGCCCCAGACCGAACCGCGCATTCAACGGATCGCGCGCCTCCGGATGGTCCAGATTCTCACGCGCGCCGGACAGGAAAAAGTCATGGTGGTAGTTCGTGCCGCCGTGGTAAAACCACAGCTCATCCTCCATCTCGACCGGCGGGCTCACCATCGAGACCATGTAGGCGTCCCAGAACCCCTCCCCCCGCGGGGCCAGGAACGGCTGACGCTTTCCCGTCCGCTGCCAGCGCAGCCCGTCACGGCTCATCATCAGCTGGACCTCCATCACATTGTCAACCGCCTGGAACACGCCCACTGTAGCCAGGTGCACGTTTCCCACCCTAAACTGCGCCATGCCGTAGAACGAGTCGTCTAGGTTGTCCTCCTCGTCGTCGGCCGCCGCCACCAGCACCGGCTCGCTCCAGTGCAGAAAATCGTGGCTGCGGCACTGGAAGACCCGCCTCTGACTGTAGGCTGCAAAGTTGTGCGGTTCATTCGTGATCGTAAAAGAGCGGCGATTCTGCGGATTGCGCATGTTGACCGCGCCTGCCGCAACCATCATCACATGCCGCGTATTCTGCACGAACTCGCGCGCGTATTCATCGTAAAAAAGCGCCGACACATCGTCCAGTTTGGAGCCCAGCATGCCGATCGAAGGCAGCTCATCATAAACGGTCCAGTGGATGCCGTCAGGCGAGCGCGCGCACCGGATATTGTGAAAACTGGCTACCTCGTCATTCCGCATATGCGAAAAGAGCGCCCGAAACCGCTCATCCGGCCTGGAGGGATAGGGGTCCAGCACGACGTTCATCGAGTGCACCTGCCCAAACTCGCTGTCGCCCAGAACGATGTTGGTCTTGTGGCCGTAGAGTTCGTAGACGCCCAGCTCCGGCTTTACCCAATGAATCCCATCCTCGCTTTCGGCATAGAGCTGACGCGAAAACGTCCCAAACGGGTTGTTGGGAATTGGCTCCGGCGCCGGCTTGCCCGCCATATCCTCATACCAGCACTTGAAGAGACCGTCCTGCGGGTCCCGCACCACGCAGTAGTTCGAATAAGTGAAGTAGGGCACGTGCTCCCAGGGCCGGTCCTTGCTGATAAGAGGCGCATCCAGCCGCCGCACAGGCCGGTGCCAGCGGCGCGTCACATCCTGCACCGACTCTATCAGCACATTGTCCAGAAACGTCTGCGTGAACTCCTTCACGTACAGATGTGTGCTGTCCCTGCTCAGATCGCGCATGACACGCCTCTCCCGCCTTCACTTGCTCAGATGTAGATCTGCAATTGGAAAGTCAGCAAATCACCGCCGATCAGATCGAATGGCCGATTCGCGTGCCATCAGTGGTGGCCTCGAAAATAAAACGCGCTGCACTGGCCGCCCCAATCACGTGTAGCTCGGAAACCTTTCCCTCCAGCGCGGCGGCCAGGGGGTTGCGAGGCCGGCTGCCGGCGGCAACAACAATTTCATCGAAGGGGCCGACTGACACCTCGTCATCCGAGAAAATACTTCTCAACGTCACGCGTGACTCGTCAACTCGAAGCAAATCGTAACCGACGTTGAAGGATACACCCTGTTCGGCCAACCGCTGGGACAACATGGCCGCGTCCCTCTCACCCAGGTCCGCGCCAGCCCGAGCCATCGCCGCGACAAGTGTGACCGATACGCCCGCGCAGGACAAGTGGTCCGCGGCCACAAAGGCCGGCGCATGCCCCTCGCGGTCGACGATCAAGACGCTGGAACAACCATCCGCCTTGCCTTCGAGGACCTCATGTACGGTCAAAGGCGTCCTTTCGCGGCCGTCAATCCGCGCCCGGACTGGCTCCGAGCCGGTGGCCAGAATGACTACCTCCGGGTCCAGCGCCAGTATGTTTTCACGCGTCGCCTCGACCCCTAGCCGCACTTCAAAACGACCGCTGGCGGCCTGGCGCTGATAGAACGCCGCAATCGTCAAAAAGCCGCGGCGCAGTGGAGCCGCGCCCGCCAGGTTGACCTGACCGCCGACCCGGTCCGATTTGTCCAGGACGATCACTTCATGGCCCCGCTCGGAAGCCGCAATAGCCGCCTCCATGCCAGCCGGCCCCGCGCCCACAACCACCACTCGCCGGCGCACCGGGGCAGGCGTCGGGTACGCCCAATCCTGCTCGCGGCCCGTAACCGGATTATAGATACAGCCGACCGGTCCTTCGCCGCCGTCACAGCAGAACTGGCAGCGGATGCAGAGCCGGATTTCCTCCCGCCGCCCCGCCCGCAGCTTGTTCACAAAATGGGCGTCCGCGAAATGGCCCTTGGTGATGCCGACCACGTCAAGGCAACCCTCCGCCAGCGCAGCCTCCGCCACTTCCGGCGTGACGATGCCCCCCGCATGAATCACAGGCAGATCGATCGCACGCCGCACGCGGGCGACCCGCTCAAGCTGTGCCGCTTCCGGCATATACAGTGACCCGGTATGATGGACCGCCCCGCCCACCGTGAGGCTCACGTAGTCGATCAGCCCCTTCGACTGCATAAGCTCGATCAGGCGAACGCAGTCCTCTTCGTCATAGCCATCTGTGTGCATGTCATGCGCCTTCAAGCGCACACCGACGACAAAGTCATCCCCCACGGCCCGCCGCATCGCCGTCAGTGAATCGACGAGCAGGCGGGCGCGCCCTGTGAAGCTGCCGCCGTAGTCGTCTTCGCGCCGATTGCAGGCCGGGCTGAGAAACTGCGAGTATAGATGATGCTGATGCGCATGCAGCTCCACGCCATCGGCACCTCCCGCCCGCGCCCGCCAGGCCGCTCGACCGCAACAGGCCGCCAGGTCCGCAAGGTCCTCCGCCGACCAGGAGGCAACATGCTCCGACGCCAGAATCGGCTGATTGATGACGCCCGGCACAACGCGCGCAACCGGCGCGCTCGGCATCGGCTCGCAGAATTCGGTCAGATGCACCTGCGCGCCGCGCGGACAGAACTGGGCAATGAACTTGGCGCCGTGACGGTGTACGGCCTGCGTCAACATGCGGTAGGAAGCGATGAACCGGTCGTCAAGATTCTGGAAGTAGGCCGGGTGATCGCCCTCCCGCACCGAGGTCGCGCCCAGCGTAACCAGCGCGATACCGCCCTTGGCGCGCTCCTCGAAGTAGGCCCGGCACCTGTCGTTGGGCACCCCGTTGTGGTGCATCCACCCCGCCATGTGGCCGGTGCTGCAGATGCGATTCCGCAGCGTCATGCCCTTGATCGTCAGCGGCGAAAAAATGTTGGGGTAATCTGTCATTGGACAGTGGGAATGGTCATTCGCAGAGGCACTGCCTCTGGCTGGAGTCGTTCAGTGCCACGCCAGTTCCCGGAAGCTGTGAACGCGATGAAAGGTCGCCAGGTCCGCGTCGTGGTAGTGACCTGAATTCCTGCAGGTGCGCGATAGGATCGCGAGGTCGTCACCGTCAATCACCATCGACGGATACATGAACGATTGGCTCGAACAAGGCGCCATCGCAACGCAGCCGGCCGGCAGCCAGTTCAGGCCGTCCATACCGCAGTACAGCATCAGGAAGCGTCTCTCTGGATTAGGTCCGCCATCCAACTTCTGCGGCTCTGCGCTTGAAATAAGGTTGCACGTCATCCAGAACAACCGCGTCAGCTCATCAAAGACAATACAGAACTTGGACTGTCCGCCCGGCCAGGGATAGTGCTGGTCGAAACGCAGATTCAGGTCGGCTCCGTTGTCCTCCAGGTCGAAAACCGCGGCGATGCCCGGAGTCGTTCCCGTGTGCTTTGGATTGACACGGCAGGCGATCCTGAGACGCCCATTTACGTCCATGACATTGCCCTCGAGATTCCAGTCGTCAAACCGCTCAGGCTGGTGTTGGTCATGTATAGTTCTGAACTGCACCGCCGTCTGCTTCGCCGGAATGACCTGGGAAGTGCGCCACGCGCCGGGGTCCAACAGGTCTTTGGAGAGGTCGGCGGCAATGGCAACCGTCGCCTTATGCTTCTGATCGAGAACCCAATACAACTGACCGTCTCGGATCACCATATTCGTCTGGCAGTTCCAGAAGGCCCCTTCCACCACTTTGACCGGACCGGTCCAGGATTCCCCCTCATCATCACTGCGCATGAAATAGACGTCCTGATGCTGGCGTGGCTGTGTAAACATATATAAATCGTCGCCGACGACAAATGGAGTTCCCTCGGCAAAGGGAAGGTCAGCCAGCCGTTGCCAGCTTCTGCCCCCGTCAGCGCTGCGCGCCATCATCAGGTGGTCCGGTCCCACACCTCGCTGCCAGCACGGCGCAGCGACAAGAAAATGGCCGCTTGGCAACCGTGCCATCCCCGGGTCGTGGATAAAGTACCTCACATGATCGGGAACTTCGGCCGCGATGGTGTAGCCTTGCGCAAGTGGAGGAGAGAAAGGATTTCGGGCTGGAAAACTTGAGGACGAAGACCCAACGGATCCCGCCGTGGAAGGCGCATCTGCGACAAAGACACACCAGGGCGCCTCCGGGGTGAGCTCCAGTCTAGGCGAGCCAAAGTCGATACGCTCACCTTCCCGCAGTTGCTTCTGATAGACCGAACAGTCTAGGGCTCTGCCGCCGCCGGTTGCCCGGGCAAGGGGAACAGCCGCCTGCCGGAATCCCAGGCGTTCAAGCTGCTCGGCCCTGCTCAGCCTGCCCTGCCCGCGCGCAGGCGTAAAGACATACGCGACACCCGCTTGGAGGCAGACCTTGCGCGTGCCGAAAAAGTTTGAACGTATGAAGCGTCTGCCAGCCAGCGCCTCTGGCAGCGCAGCATACCTGAAATCAGCATCGAGAAAGAGGCGCGCCCCTTCTCCCAGAATGTCGGTCTCCCATTCAAGCGGCTCAAGCACAGCCGCCGCGCCGTCTAAAAGCGCTTCGCCACCGCGGTCGGGCCTCGCCTCGGATGATTTGGAAATGGTTGCCTCCTGAAGGAGCGTGCGGCATGAAAGCCGTTGTGCACGCCCAAAGGGTTAGATCGGCCAGATCGCCTCCATCTCCCACGCCTCCAAGGAGTGGAGAGTTGCATCGCCGCCCAGCGAAAATAGCTGCACACCAACGCTGTCAGACCGCGCCGGATAGATGCGTTTTCCCAGGTAGTGGCAGCCCTGCGCAAAGACCTCCACAATGCTCCGGTCAACGAAAACGCGCAACTCAATCGCTTCACCATAGGGATGCGTGACAGTACAGCGCTGCGACTCCCGATTCTTGACCCCCTGACTCACACTCGACCGCGTAACGTCCAGGACCAGCAACCTGTCAGGGCTCAACCTGTCCTGCGGCTGTATCGAATCATTGGGATTGACGTTGAACCGGATCATCGTCTGCTCTGTGCCGTCGGGCGAACAGCATACACGCAGGCCGAACTCTTCAGCGCTCTCCCAACTGAAAACCGCCCGAATTTCCAGCCGGTTGCCCCGTACTTCGTCAAGCGTGATCGTCGAATCTCCCGCCAGCTGAATGTCGGACAAACTCACAGGGTTACGGCGCAACGCCTCCAGCTCCTCTACCGGGTTCAGGAGAAGCTCGCCCTGCTCTCCCATGGTGAGCGCCATCGGTAGGCCCATGATCCCCGACCAACCCGAAGCCCGCTGAACATAACCGTAACGCCCCTCAGACAGCCGGCCGAACATAACACGCCTGCCGTTTCCATCCAGCAGCGTCTGACACTCGTTCAGAATGCCGGTCCTATTGGAAAAGTTCGTCTCGCCAAAAGCCATTCGCCCATGTCTCTCGGGCGTGAACTTCTGGTTCGCGTAAGTTCCCGTGTAATAGTGCGGCCCGCGATGGTGGCTGGCGAAGAGCAGGACATGCCGGTCGCCCATCGGAAAGAAGTCGGGCACCGCGCAGTCTTCACCGACCTCCGTGTACTTTCCCCCTTCATAGAGGGGATGCAGGTACGCCCAATGCGCCAGATCGATTGACCTGTACAGGAAGGCCCTGTCCGGCTTTTGAGCCACGAACTCCTCCCGGCTGGTGTTTCCGGTGAGCGCGTAATAGGTGTCGCCTTCTATCCACGCGCACGGGGCGCCGTCCACCGTGTAGCCGCTTCCGGGTTCGGGTGTCGGGATGACGGGGTTCGCCGGATGTTTTTCCCATTCGACCAGCATCTCATCCTGACTTGTCGCCAGGCAGATCCCGCCTGGCACGCCGTGGTAGACAATTGTCGGCACGCCGTCCATGTTGACGAAAGCGGTGCCGCTGTAGCAGCCCAGGCGGTCATAGCCGTCCACCGGCGCCAGCGCGATCGGCAGGTCCTGCCAGTGCACGAGATCTTCGCTGACCGCATGGCCCCAGTGAATCGTTCCCGTCGCCCCGCCGTGGAAGGCGGCGGCGGGGTTGTTCTGGTAGAAGAGGTGATACCTGCCCTGCCAGAAGATCGTGCCATTCGGGTCGTTGAGCCAGTTGCACGGGGCCAGGAAGTGGTAGGCCGGTCGATACGGGTCGGACGCAAGTCTCAGGCGGCTCTGCTCCGCTGTTTCCCTGCCTGCATTGGTCATCTGATCACCCCCCCGTCGGCTGAAATTGCAGTTGGGCCCAACGCTTGGGAGGGCTGTTTGCAGTCCAGCACAATAGAAAAAATTGCGAGCACCCCCGTTGGAGTACTCGCAACGTATTGTCCCTGTAGACCTCGGTCCGAAAGGGACGGACTCGACTACTGCGAATCCGCCTCGGGGTCCCAGAGCCACCAGTTGGCCATGTCGACCATCATCGGCACGATGTACACGCTAACATTGAGGTCGAGGTCAATTCCCTGAAGCCGCTTGCTCTTGAGAGCGATCCAGGACTCCCCGATCAGATGCGGTATGAAGACCTCTTCGTTGAGAATGCAGTCCAGCTCCTGGAAGTAGGGTGTCTGCGCTTCAATGTCTGTCTCGGCGAATATATTGCCCCAGAGTTCCGCGGCTTTTTCGGCATTCGGGCTGTACTCATGCCAGTGGAAGTCCCGCTCTACGTCGAGAGGCCAGTAGCCCAGATCGACCGTACCGACCATGTAGGGCTCTAGGACATAAGGATTGGTCCCCGGCCCCCAGTTGGCGATGGCGAAGTCAAACTCGGTGCCGCGCGGCCCTCTGCCGTTGCGGTAGTCGGCCCAGGAGGCCGCGTCGATCAGATCGACATTGGTCTTGAAGCCAAGCTGCGTGTAGGCCTCGTGCAGCATGACCGCATAGTCGACGCGCATCTTGTTACCCGGGTAGACAGTGAGTTCAAGCTGGTACTCGGACCGCTTGTCCGCGGTCATGCCGATCTCGTCAAGCAGCGCTTTCGCCTTATCCAGGTCGTAGTCGTATTCCTGTAGAGTGGGGCACTCGAACCGCGTGCCGTGGAACCAGCTGTGGCGCACCACGCCGAAACCGTGCATCACATTGTCCACGTAGCCCTGGCGGTCCGCCGCGTGCAGCATCGCCTGCTTGGCCTTCGGGTTCTGCCACAGTCCGTCGCCCGCATGCCAGTTCGGCGTCTGGATCCAGAAGCCCATCACGTTGTCTGCCACCAGGACGTCGATGTTGGGATCGTCCATCAGCCGCACAGCCTCCTCAGCCGGCGCCTCCCAAACGATGTCGAGTTCGCCCTTCTGCAGCATTATGATGGCCGTCTCAACCGGCGCAAACTTCACAAAAACACGCTCGGGACCGGGCTTCCCGCCCCAGTAGTCGTCAAACCGCGCGTACTCGACGTACTGACCAGGCACATGCTCGACGAACTGGTAGGGACCGGTGCCGATCGGACCGGTGACCCAGTAGTCGCTCGTACCGGCAACCAGCTCATCCCGGTCCAGCGTCTCAAGCACATGCTTGGGCATCATCGGATGTTCGACATAGCCCAGGAATCCCGGGAAGAAGCTGGGGTCCCGGTCTGTCAGCACAAACTCGACCGTGTAATCGTCAACGATGCGAATACCGGTGATCTCATCCGCACCCTCTTCGCCCTGCTTGTAGGCGAAAAGCCCTTCGACCCGCTCTGCCTCGGCCTTCAGCGCCTCCGGCGGCAGAATGCCGGGATCATACTTCAGTTCGAAGGAGTACTTGACGTCCTCCGCGGTGAACTCCTCACCGTCGTGGAATTTCACGCCCTGGCGCAGATGCACCGTATACACAAGGCCGTCGTCGGACACGTCATACCCGGTGGCGAGTACGGGGATAAAGCCGCCCGTTGTGGTCCAGAACAGCTCCTCCCACATCCACGTCGTCACCTCGTCCCTCTTGATGTGGTGGAACCAGTCCTTGCTGCCGTCCCAGGATGGCTGCCAGAAGTTGAGCGTGCCGCCGTACTGCCTCTCTGTAGGCGGTTCCTGCATCGCTGGGGCGTCCGTGGCCGTGTCCACAGGAGCGCAGGCGGTAAGAATCAAAGCCAGCGCGATAAGCAAATTCACTGCAAGCAATTGCCGTTTCATCGTTTTCTCCTCCGGTCCTGTCAAGAGCCTGTGCGGCTCGACTGTATTGTCCGTCAATCTACGAGAAAGCTGCGGAAACGACCGGTGTTTTTCTTCGCACCTCCTTTCGGCTCAGCGTCGTAACGACGAAGCCCTATGCAGTTCGCGATCCAACGTAAAGCAGAGTAGGGGGCTACTCTCTCCTCACTCCTCTTCACTCTCTCCTAGCCTGTCTCCATCCCGCGCGGATCGAGGGCATCACGAAGTCCATCACCGATGAAGTTGATCGAAAGCACCGAGAGCATGATGGCGACACCGGGCGGCACCCACAGCCATGGCACACGCTCGAGAATGTTCAGCGTCTGCGCCGAGCTCATCATGTTTCCCCAGCTGGGCGTAGGCGGCGGCACACCGAGGCCGAGAAAGGAAAGACCTGCCTCCAGCAGAATGGCGCCAGCCACACCGAAGGTGGCGTGAACCACCAGCGGCGCCACCACACCGGGCAGCACATGCCGCAGGATGATCCGGTACGCCGGCAGACCCAGCGAACGCGCCGCGGTCACGTAGTCCATCTCGCGCAGGGAGAGAATCTGTCCGCGCACCAGGCGCGTCGGCTCCGGCCACCCCATGATGCCGATGGCAAGCATCGAGTTATACATGCTGGGACCCAGAATCGAGACCAGGAAGATGATAACGATCATGGTCGGGATCGTCATCACGACGTCTACGGCGCGCATAATGATCCAGTCCACTTTGCTGCCATAGTAACCGGCGATCGCGCCGAGCAGGATGGCAATCGTTTCATAGATGCCAACCGCGACCAGCCCCACGCTTAAAGAGACCCGCCCGGCGTAGATCAGGCGCGTGAACACGTCGCGGCCGAATGTATCAGTGCCCAGCCAGTGTGTCTGGGTTGGCGGTTTGCGATAAAGGCTCAGCTCCTGCTTGGTCGGGGAGTGGGGCGCGATCGCGGGCGCGAAGACGGATAGAAGCACCAGTATCAGAATCACACCGAGGCCCAGCATCGCCAGACGGTGTCGCGTGAATCGGCGCATGGCGCGCCTGGCAGGCGTATCGACAAAGAACTGTTGCTCGCCTTGCAGATCGTTGGACATCGGCCCAGCCCTCAGAGGGCGCATAGTTATGTGAGCAAGTTCAGTTGTATCGGATTCTCGGATCGACGACGGCGTACAGAATATCGGCCAGCAAATTGCTGGCAAGAACGGTCGTGGACGCGATCAGGATGATCCCCATCAAAATGGGGTATTCCCGGTTCAAAGTGGCCTGCCAGCCCAACATACCCAGCCCCGGCCACTGAAAGATCGTCTCGATGATGATCGATCCGCCCAGTAGGTGCCCCAGGCTCAGCGACGCCACCGTAATCATCGGCAGCAGCGCATTCCGCAGCGCGTGGCGCACGACCACGACCCGTTCCCGCAGACCCTTGGCGCGCGCTGTCGTCACGAACTCCAGGTGCATCGTCTCCAACATGCTGGAACGCGTATAACGCGCCCAGACCCCCGCAAAGTAGGCGGCCAGGATGAACGAAGGCATGATGAGATGGTGAATCCGGTCCCAGAGAGAGAATGGCGCGCCAATCGTCTGCAGACCGGATGTGGGGAATATGTCCAGCTTCAGAGAAAAGACGTACATCGCGCCGAGAGCCAGGAAGAACGACGGGATCGAAAGCTGCGCAAAAGCCAGTACGGTGACGAGATAATCGATCCAGGAGTACTGTTTCAGGGCCATGACGATCCCCATGGGAACGCCAACCAGCAGTGATACAATGAAGGCCGTCGCCATCAGCAGCAGCGTCGGCCCGATCCGCTGTTGCAGAAGCTCCATGACCGTGTACCCGCCGGTCAGAGGATAGCCGAGGTCGCCGCGAATCGCCCTGCTGAACCAGGCGAAATAGCGCTCATGCCACGGATCGTTCAGACCCAAACTCTCCCGCGCCGCCTCTATCTCCTCGGCGGTCATCTCCAACATGGCCCTCTCGCCCAACAGCATCGCCAGCGGATCGCCCGGCGCCAGCGCATAGAGCGCGTAAACGATCACGGTGATGCCGAAGAAGATCGGGATCGAGACCAGGACGCGCTGGACAATGTACTTGGTCATTGCTCATTCAGTCCCGGGGGCCGCACGGGTTCGCTACATTCCCCAACTCTCCGCAAAGCCGGGTCAGCAGGAAGCCTGCACGCCTCAAACATCCCAGACCTCCCGGAAGAGCCGCAGCCAGTTCCCGCCCAGAATCTTCTCAACGTCGTCGGCACTGTAGCCGCGGTCGAGAAGAGCCCCGGCCAGGTTCGGCATTTCATCCGGCGACTCCAGGCCCAGTGGATAGCGGAGACCTGCGCGCTGGCTTCTTGACGGGTCAACGAACTTGGCCGGAAACTTCGTGCCCTGCTGCGATCCGATGTACCGCCCGAACGACTCAGGCTGGTCCTGCGTGAAGTCGGTGCCGATACCCACGTGGTCGATGCCTACCCTGGACACCATGTCATCGATCGCGTCGATGTAATCTGCCAAAGTGGAATCAGAACCCGTGCGCAGAAAGGCCGCGATCGCCGTAGCCCCGATCACGCCGCCGCCTTCAGCCACGCGCGCTATCGCGTCATCGGTCTTGTTGCGCGGAACATCGTAGTAGGACTTCGCATTCGCGTGGGTGATAGCGACCGGCTTCTCCGATGCCTCAATCGCCTCAATCGTCGAGCGGATTCCCACGTGAGAAAGGTCGATGAGGATGCCGAGCCGGTTCATGTCCTCGATCGCATCGACGCCAAAGTGGCTCAGCCCGTCGTCGCGGCGCTCGTAGCAGCCGCTCCCCAGCAGATTGCGCTCGTGAAAAGTCACCTGAATGATCAGCACGCCCAGCGCACGGAACAGGGCCAACCGTTCGAGATCGTTCTCGATCGGCGTGGCGTTTTGGAAACCGAGAATGACCCCGACCTTGTTTTCGCGCTTGGCCCGGAGAATGTCCTCCACCGATTTGACCTGAAGGACCGTCTCCTGGTAAATCCTGAAACGACCCAGCCACGCGGCAATGTTGTCAAGCGTCTGCGTGTAATTCTCAAGCGTGGCGACCGTCGCATTGAAGGCGGTGACGCCGCCCGCGTGCAGACTCTCGAAGACAGCTGGGCTGTCCCAGTTACTCACGTTCAGGCCGTCGATGACCAGGGCTTCTTGATAGAGCCGTCGGGCGGCCTCCTCGGACGATTCGCTCATCACGTGCTCCGTATCGAATTAGGTTTTTTGAGCTCTCGGGATCAGTTGCTCTGCATTCAGTTTAGACGCGGCCATAGGTCGCAAAGCACTATGCCTGCGCCTTCTCGAAGCGGTCGAGCCTGAACCGTTCAACCGGATATTTGGTTGCCCCGTCGGCAGCCAGATCGGCCAGTATCTTGCCCACCAGAGTCGAAAACTTGAACCCGTGCCCCGAGAATCCTGCGGCGACCAGCACATTCGCATTGCCGGGATGCGCATCGATGATAAAATCCCGGTCTGGCGTCGAGGTGTACATGCAGGTGGTGCCTTCGACGTAGGAGAAGCCGCTGTCCGGCATGATCGATGAAAGCCACGCCTGCAGTTCATCACGCTTGTCGAGATCCAGTGTTCGATCAACCTCCGAGGCGGAAGTTTCGACGCCTAGCCCATCGTCGGCGGTCTTTACCCCCGGGCCGTAGTCGGGAAAGCCGTAGAACTTGGTGTCCATATCGCCGAAGACCGGCAGCTGGCCGGGCTTGTAACGGTCCCGGTGTTCGGGCCGGAAGTAAAACTCCTGCTGCCGTGTCACTTGTAATGGAAGCGAAAGGTCTTCGAGGATCTCGGGTGCCCAGGGACCGGGCGAAATGATCAGTCTGTCACAGCGCATCTGGCCGGCGGAGGTCTCGAGCAGGGGCGTCTCCTGGCTGATATCGACGCGATGCACGCGCACGCGCTCCTGGACTGTCGCGCCGGCGCGCTGCGCCTGTTCGAGGTGCTCCAGAATACAGCGGCCGACAATCAGAAGGCCGGCCCGGGCGGTGAAACAGGTGACGGTATCCGGGGGCAGATGCAGCGCGGGGTAACGGGCGGTCACCTCCTGGGGAGTAAAACATTCGATCGACCTGCCCAGCGCTTCCATTACGCCGATTCTCTGTGCAATTTTTTGGTTTCCATGACGTGCAAAGTAGAGCAGTCCCGTAAAGTGCATCAGCTGGTCGGCGGCGAGAGAATCCAACTCTTGCCACAGCGGAATGGTCGCTTCAGCGAGCTTTATGTAGTCAGGATGCTCATAAATGTCGCGGAAAATCCTGGAAAAGCCGTGTGAACTGCCGAGGGCGTGGCCAAGCTGAAACTGTTCGATGCCGACCGCGCCAATGCCTCGGCGAGCGAGGTGGTAGAGCGCTGCACTGCCCATTGCGCCCAGTCCAGCAACCACAATCTTAGCGTTTTGCATATTGTTTTGTGTCGAGAACTGTGTGGAAAAGGGTGGACTTTAAGATGATCCGAACGGGCTCGGCTAACAGAGATTTGGTCTGCATTATAAGCAGAAGACGCTCCCGTTCCAAGTGAAAAAAAATTTCTGTTTTCTAGCCGGGTCCTTGTTGGTGGCTTGATGGCCTCGCTATTGCCTTGGCCGCAGCGGACATCTGTAGGGTCGACTCTTTGGGATTTATACGCTTAACTGCACAAAAATGAGCGTATGAGCGAATGCTGCGCCCTAACACTCACACACTGTTAGGAGGCGTAGTATGAGTAGGGGTGTAGTAGAAGGTAAGGGGATCGAGGCAGTTGATCCTGAGATGCTTGACCCGTATGCAGTGCTGAAGGCATTGTTGTGGTTGGAGGAAAATCATTTGTTGGAGTGGAACACTGTAAGGGCGAACTCAGCGTTTCGTGATTTGCACGAGTTGAGCAAGGGAATCAACCCTCGTCCTCCTGAAGATTCAGATCGTCCTTATATTCCTGCTTAATCGTTTCTACGCTATCGAGTAGCAGGGATTCGAGTGAAGGGAAGGTCGAATTGGGGGTAAAACCTGTAGAGCATCTTAGGCTTTGTTTGTGAGGTCGGTGGATTTGGAAGTCTATTCTGACATCACGGATTATCCCTTTGGCTACGCTCTGGAATTGCAATTCTAGGCTAAGAATGCGTAGACCTTTAGGGACATCAATACTAGACGCGTCGCTCACAGTGCGGCTCCCGATGGCAAGGGGTTGGGGGCACACTGTAGCATGGGGGGACGCGTTTTGTCCAGTTACTTGCGTCGGAAGGGGAGCAGACAGCAGCCAGATTGTTTCTTGAACTGCGGGGGAGGGGGCTGAACACCATACTGGGCAGAGAGACCGTCTTGAATAGTAATCAGAGTACCGACTAAATCCCAGGTGCTTTCGTAATTTGAGAGTTTGGCTCGACCAATTTTCTTCCTCTTCTTGAATATGTAAGGGAAGACCTCAAGCCATGTTATAGCGCGTTTAGTGCAGAAATCTTCGGTCCCGAAGAGTTGACCGTATGGTCCACACAATAAGACGTGGGTAATCTTCTCGTGCTTCGCGTGGGCTTTCTTAGCTTTCCCGATCTGGCTCTTGTTCAGTTTGACTACGACCAGATCGTGTCGCTTGTAGCGTTTCATATAGGAGCGTATAGTATGAGTAGCCGTCAGATTGAAGGAGTAGTAAATCGTGTATTCAGATCAAGGCTCAATGAAGAAGCGCGAGCTTGGTGGGACGAGGCTTTCTTGCCCAGGCTGGAAGCCAAATGGGACATCAGCAATGCCTTTGAGGGGAATGATGTCAAGGCGATTGATGTATTCTTGAAGGAGGCTGTTGAAATCCTCATCAAGCATGGGGGAGGGTACGATAGTGAGGAACGCGTCGGGGCACATGGGGCATCCGATGAAAAGGTGGTTCCTATCGACTTTCCTAATGTGTGCATCGACTTGATGCTCGCGGCACTTGAGTTTACGCATACTCATTCAGTGGTTCCTGACACTGTGGCAAACGAGTTGCAGCCAAAGCGTAGTATGGAAGGGCGGAGGTCATCCAGGTCCGGGGGCCAGAAAACTCTTAAGGGACGACACTGAACCCATCAATAACTGGTGGGGTAGGTTCCTCGACATGTGTAGAGCGACGGGGGTGGTTTCTCTTGACATTTTCTATGTGTCTTACCTTACTAATGTAGGAATTGCAGTCTCGGATAAACCCATCCATGTCGCAAAGGGCACGGTAGTTCTTGCAGCGGGCACAGAGAAAGTGATTGTTCCTCCCATCAACTTTCCAAAGTTCTGGGCAAGAGTAACATATCTCGCATCTAAGAAATTGACAGGTCGAGTGTTCGGTATTTTCGCGATCATACAATTCAAAAATGTATGTCGTGAATTGAGTGCTAGGTTGTTTTCCAGCATGTATATCAAATGGGTTAAGCGAATAGCTGGCGTACCAATCGCGTCGGTCGCCACGAGCTAATAGTTCTCTTAGCACACGCTCTCCTTCTGATTTGGCAGTCTCCTTATCTGGTTGACAGTATTGGTGTGCGGGGAAGTTGCGTTCTATGTCATCATCTCCTCCAGAAAGCCTAACATTGCCATCAGAATGGCCGAATTGCAATACCCAACGGTCTTCTGTGTTGTGAGTCATAAGAGTTAGTCCCTGTTTGAAAATCATGTGCGCACAGTAGAGGCCAGCCCAAGCGAAAAGCCTACCACATTGTGGTAGGCTTTTCCAAATGGAGGGGTGCTGATAGTGCAGGGAATGCAAATAAGGTAGATATGATAGAATAACGACAAAATCAGCATGTGATAAGGTTGTCGGATGGAAGGGGAGGGAATACTCAATTGCCTTTGGATCAAGTTACAAGACTTATTGATCTATTTGAAAGATTGGTAGTGCTGGCAGAAACAAATGGTTTGGTTGTCTGCCTAATTGGGTTAACACTTCTTTCAACAGCTGTTGTACTTGAAGCCTTTGTGGTTTTCCTATTGCTAATTAGGGAAAGACAGCCTAGCTCAAGCCCGGTGCATTATCACCAACAAGCTACACCAGTTAGCCCTGACTTTGAACAGCTTGTGTCGCGCCTCGAAAAGGCCATCAATGAATCGAGGGGAGGATAGAATCAATGAGTAATAGAGATACCTTGTTCTACGCTCTCAAAGAAGTAGATGGTTCCCTAGTCGTTCTACACCTGATGATTAGTGAACTATCTCGCCAAACAGGGAAAACGGAAGAAATAAGTGAGGCATTAGATACAATTACGAGAGCGGTAGAAGAGATGAAAAAAGAGGTCAGTCTTGACCCGAATACCCCTGATGATGGTAGGGCTAACCTTTATGTGGGCATAGACAAGTCAGTTCAGCTACTAAAGAACTCCATTGGCGAATCTAAAGAGAGCACTGTAAATGCTCAGGTCAAAGCGTCACCTTAGCCCCTCTAAGGGGTTGGCTGATAAGAGTCCTAACGAGGAGCCTACCGCAAATTGGTAGGCTTTTCCAATTGGGGGCGGTGCCATTTCTAAATTTTTTTGCGGGCTGGCAAGCGGTTTTTGTAACTTGACAAGTTCAGTTCAAACTGTCGTGGGGCGTTTAACATTTCGTCGAATTTGACAATTAAGCCAAGATATGCTATTATGTGGAATCTCAAAATCCACTGCCAAAAGGGGGCGCGTATCATGGACACGCAAAATGGAGAGACGACGATCAGTACCTTCGAATTCTTTGAGATGTTCCCAAATGAGGATGCTGCCATCGACTACCTTGAGGAAGTGCGTTGGGGGGAGGGTTTGTATTGCCCCCATTGTGATAGTGAACGAGTCACGAGGCTCAAAGCACACCCGTATTGGATGTGCAGAGATTGTAGGAAAAAGTTCACTGTCCGCACTGACACAGTATTCGCGAGATCGCATGTTCCACTTCATAAGTGGCTATACGCTATGTACCTCCTCGAAACTTCGCGTAAAGGTATCTCCAGTATATACCTGTCGAAACAACTGGGGGTCAGGCAAGCGACCGCTTGGTTCATGCTGCATCGACTGCGTGAGGCGTGCGATGTCGAAGCTATACCACTTAGTGGTACGGTGGAGGTGGACGAAACGTGGGTGGGTGGTAGTAAGAAGAACATGCACTACGACCGAAAGCTGAAGATACCGCCTGGATCATTAGGGCACAAGACGGTGGTGTTTGGGTTACGTGAACGCGAGAGTGGTCGGGTGATCGCTCACCCTATACCGGATACCACTGCGCGTACTCTGAGTCCGGAGATATTGCGAAACGTGAAGAGAGGCTCAACGGTCTACTCTGACGACCATGGTGGTTACAATTGACCTGCCCCCCAAGAACTGGTCCAGGTAATATGTTAGTATTGGGCCAAAGAAA
>WTGY01000048.1 GCA_011523365.1 Caldilineaceae bacterium | reverse complement strand
CCCTTGTGCGGGGGCTCCGCCCCCGCAACGCCCCCTCTCCTACAACATGCCTGGTGGACCGGGTGTCGATATTGGTTACAGGTCCCTAATCGAAAGGGTTTCGCCAAACCATGTCCCGCCAGTCCCATCAAATCCCCGAAGGTGCCGGCCCTGTGCCTGCCTTCGCATCCCCTCTAACTGACGGAATCCACGATAATGTCCGGTCTGGCGCCTCCACTGCTTCTTTCCAAAAGCCGCCAGACTATTCCCACCCCAAAACTGGGTTGCACCCCAATATATCCCCCCCGACACATAGACTGGGTCGAAAAATTGCATCGGCCCCGCCTCCCATCTATAATTGGGCTTCTTGTAATGCGTGCCAGGGCGTCCACTGCACGGGGCACCAAGAGCGCACAGCCTCAAATGCACTGGGCGCCCCTACAGCGCGCGACTCTGCCGTTCCAACCTTACGGAGCACTGTTATGCTTAAGACCCATACTTGTGGCGAACTGCGAGCCGGCGATGCCGGCAAAGCGGTCACTCTTTCCGGGTGGGTCAACCGCCGCCGTGACCACGGCGGACTGATTTTCCTGGACTTGCGCGACCGTTTTGGCATCACTCAGGTCACCGTTTCCGATGACCCCGCACTCAATCTGCCCAATGCGGCCAATCCGTCCAACGGCGCCAACAACGGGAATAACGGCTCCGGAGCACTTGAAATTGCTTCCCAGATTCGCAGCGAATTCGTTGTCAAGGTGAGCGGCTCAGTACAAAAACGCCCGCACGGCTTTGAAAACCCGGAACTGGAGACCGGTGAGATCGAGGTCATAGCCGCTGATCTGGAAATCCTGAGCGAGGCCCGAACGCCCCCCTTCGTCATCAGCGGCAGTCAGGGCGACGAGGTCGATGAGGCTGTGCGTCTCAAGTATCGCTACCTCGACCTGCGCCGCCCAAGGCTGTCAGGAAATCTGCGGCTTCGGCACGAGATCGTTCGCTTCATTCGCAACTTTTTCTACGACCGCGACTTTCTCGAAGTCGAGACACCCATCCTGCTGAAGAGCACGCCGGAAGGCGCGCGCGACTTCGTCGTGCCCAGCCGCATCCATCCGGGCCGCTTCTACGCCCTGCCCCAATCTCCCCAGCAGATGAAACAGCTGCTGATGATCGGCGGTTTCGAGCGCTACTTCCAGATCGCACGCTGCTTTCGCGATGAAGACTTGCGCGCTGACCGCCAGCCCGAGTTCACGCAGTTGGACCTGGAGATGAGCTTCGTCGAAGCTGCCGACGTCATGGCGCTCATCGAGGAGATGCTCATCAGCCTGTCAGCCAAAATCAGCGACAAACCTATCCAGCAGACCCCTTTCCCGGTCCTGACCTACGACGAAGCCATAGCCAGATATGGCATCGACCGCCCCGACATTCGCTTCGGCCTCCAGCTGTTCGATGTGACCGATCTGGTCCGCAATAGCCGTTTCGGCGTGTTCAGGAACGCCGTCGCCTCCGGCGGCATCGTCAAGGGCGTTCGATATCCCCAGGGGGCAAAACTCAGTCGCAAAGAAACGGACGACCTGATCGAATACGTAAGGCCCTATGGGGCAAAAGGACTGGCTTGGATCGGCATTACCGGCCAAGCCGGCGACGACGGTAACTATCCGAACGAGAGCCTGCGCAGTCCGATCATCAAGTTCCTCAGCCAGGAGGAGATCGCAGGCATCATTGAGGCTGCCGGCGCGGCACAGGGCGATCTGATTCTCCTTGTGGCCGACGAAGAATCTGTGACCAATCCTGCGCTTGCCAACCTGCGTTTGGAGATCGGGGCACGAACCGACCTGATCGACTCGAATCTCCTTGCCTTCTGCTGGGTGGTAGACTTCCCCCTGCTCGAATACGACAGCGACGAAGATCGCTGGGGCGCCATTCACCATCCGTTCACCAGCGCCCGAGACGAGGACTGGAGTATCCTCGAACTGCGCCCCGCGGACGTCAAAGCCAAGGCCTACGACGTCGTACTAAACGGCTGGGAGATCGGCGGCGGCAGCATCCGCATCCACCGCAGTGATCAGCAGATGCGCATGTTCCAACGCCTCGGTCTGAGCGAAAGCGAGGTGGACGAACAGTTCGGCCATATGCTGGAAGCCTTCCAATACGGCGCGCCGCCCCACGGCGGTATCGCAATGGGGATCGAGCGAGTCGTAGCACTCTATGCCGACGCCCAGAGCATCCGCGAGGTGATGGCCTTCCCCAAGACCGCAACCGGGACAGACCTTCTCTTAGAGGCTCCGAGCCTAGTTGACGACGATCAACTCGCCGAGCTCCATATCGCTGTCAGAGAGCAGAAGGAATCAGTGGCCTGAGACGGCGGCGCGGCACCTGGTGCCGCGCCGCCCACTATCTGAACACTCAAACAGGCGTACCACTTTTTGGCCAAGAGCGACCGACGCAAGAGAGAGCTAATGGACTCGCTACTCGCTTCGACTTTGCCCGGCAGCAAACCGGGCGATTGCCGAAAAACTGTTTGGCAGGGTGTTTCAAACTGTGCTATAGTTTCACTGCAGCCCTGCAATGCCCGTGATTGACTAGTTTGAGGGCGAACCAACAACAGACTCACGGGAGCAAGGTGAAGGTACGTGGATGTGATAGCCCGCCCTACCAGGGGAGAGGGCAAGACGGAAGCGACCAGCCGGCGCCCACCTACGAACCTCGGTTCGTACCCACTGGATCACACGACATTGCGGGGTTGGAAATGCGTCCGGGGCCACCCGGACGTTTTTTCTTTTTGTCGCCGGCTACAGATAGCACCCATTTTGCTCAACTCGCACGCGTAACAGCGATCGGGACAGAAACGCCATGGATTTCCAACGCGACCGTTCCCCCCGCATATACCCCGTGGACCTGCAAGCCCACAGCAACTGCTCAGACGGCACCGATACACCTGAAGAGCTGGTCGACAAAGCCGCTGCACTGGGTATCCGCGTGCTCGCAGTCACCGACCACGACAGCGTGCTCGGTGTGGCCGACGCTCAGGCCCGCGGTGCGGAAACAGGCGTGCATGTCCTTCCAGCAGTCGAATTCAGTACCTCTCGCGACCGCGAAAACGACTTTCGTGATTTTGATATCATTGGCTATGGCATCGACCCCACCAATCCGACTCTTCTCGCTACGCTGAACCGGCTCAAGGACAGTCGCATAGAACAAAAATCGCGCCAGGTCGAGCGCCTGCAAAGCTATGGACTCCGCGTCCCGTTAGATGAAGTGTTGGCGCTGGCCGAGGGCGTACCGGGCCGCCCCCACATCGCCCAGATCGCACTCAAGTACAACCCGCACAAGTTCACTTCCCTTAGCGACGTATTCCAGCAATATCTCGCCTCAGACGCCGAAAACCCCACTCACGTTCCCCGCCCTTTCATCCTTGGCGTTATAGAAGCCATTGAGCTCACGCACGCCGCAGGCGGCAAAGCCGTTCTCGCCCATCCAGGCATTTACCGGCGCATTCGCAGCCTTGAAGAGTCACTGGCCCGCCTGGTCGATGTCGGCCTCGACGGACTCGAAATCCAGTACCCCTATGCCCCTGAAGGCAGAGATTCGACCGACAGACCGATCGCCTGCTTCGCCGAATTGGCGGCCAGGTTCGGCCTGTTCGAAACCGGCGGCAGCGACTACCACGGCGAACGCAAGCCAAATCGTCTCGGTGAAGCCGGTCTCGAATGGGAACAGTGGCAAAGGCTTCAGGAACTGAACGGATGGTAGCCTCCGTCTCCCTCCAAGAGCAGCGACAGCGGCAGCAAGTACTCCGTCCGACTTGGCTGGAGATAGACCTTTCCGCTCTGGCGGTCAACGTAGGCGAACTTCGGCGGCGCATCGGGCCGCAAAGGCTTCTTTATGCCGTTGTCAAGGCCAATGCCTACGGCCACGGCGCCGACCTGATTGCGCCGGCCGCCTTGCAGGCCGGCGTAGACCGCCTCGCAGTCGCCGCCGTGAGCGAGGCAATCCCCTTGCGCGAAGCAGGCGTGCGCGCACCGATTCTCCTGCTCGGATACACCCCTCCGGAACTGGCCGAAACGCTGCTCGAATACGATCTCACAGTTTCCGTCTACGAAACCCGCGCTGCCCTCGCCTTCGCTGAGACCGCTGCTCGCGTCGGTCGCCCTTTGACCGTACATCTGAAGGTCGACACGGGCATGCACCGCCTCGGCATCGATCCTGCCGCCGCCCCCGATCTCTGTGCGATGATTTCAGAGACTCCGCACCTTAATCTCGAGGGCATCTATACCCACTTCAGCACCGCCGACGAGTCCGACAAGGAATACACCCGCAAACAGCTTCGGTACTTCAACGAACTGTTGGCGCGGCTCACCCGCGCCGGCTGTCGCCCACCCATTGCCCACGCCGCCAACTCAGCCGCAACCATCGACCTTCCGGAGGCGCATCTGGACGCGGCCCGCTGCGGCATCCTTCTCTACGGTCTGTCACCCAGCGACGAAGTGCCCGCGCCGCCGCAAATGCGGCCCGTTCTCAGTTGGAAGGCCCGCATCGCCCAGGTTCGCTGCCTCAAAGCCGGCGAATCGGTATCCTACGGCAACACGTGGCGGGCGCCCGGTCCCAGAAGGGTCGCCGTGATACCGGTGGGCTACGCCGACGGCTTCCCTCGCAGTCCCCGTACCTGGAAAACTGTGCTCATCCGCGGTCGCGAGCTGCCCGTTGTTGGCCGCATCTGTATGGACCATGCCTTCGTCGATGTGACCGAACTCGCGTCCTCCGGGGTCCCGGTAAACCGCGACGACGAGGTCGTCCTTATCGGAGACCAGCACGGCTCAACCATCTCCGTGGAGGACGCCGCCGCCCGCCTCAAGACCAACAACTACGAAGTCGCCAGCCGGCTCATGGCGCGGCTGCCCCGCATCGCAACCCACAGCCGGACGTCGTAGGCCCCAACACGAGCGCGACGAGAAAATGGCCGCAGAGAACCGGGAGTTGGCATCCAGGGCCCGCAGGATTTACCAACAGTTCCTGGCAGAATACGGTGAGCCGGAGTGGAAACCTTCCCGTTCCGGCTTCGAACAGCTCATCCAAACCATCCTCAGCGCCAATACCACCGACCGCAATTCAGGCGTAGCGTTCCAAACGCTCAAAGACCGGTTCGACAGTGACTGGGACGCCGTGCGCACCGCGCCCCTGGATGAGATCAAAGACGCCATCCGCGTTGCCGGGATGTACAACCAGAAGGCGCCCCACATCGTCCAAACACTGGAGATCCTGTTCAGGGAGGAAGGGTGCTACAGTCTGGAGCACCTGCGTGAAATGGAGCCGGCAGACGCCCAAACCTACTTGCAGCGTTTTCCCGGCGTAGGCCACAAGACGGCCAGCATCGTCCTTCTTTTCAGCTACGGCATGGCAGCCTTTCCCGTCGACACGCACGTTCAGCGCGTGACCCAGCGCCTCGGCATGAGTGGCCGCCGCGCCTCGGCAGAAAAAATTAAGGCTGTCTGGGAGGAAATGCTACCGGCGGATACCTACTTCAGCCTGCATGTAAACATGATTCGCCATGGCCGCACCGTTTGCACTGCGCGCACGCCCCGCTGTGCCAACTGCGTAATGCAGGACGACTGCGATTACTACGCCCGCCTTGGCGAATGGGACGACGCCCCGCCCGGCTAGGAACTGAGCACGCAAAAAGCCGCCTGCTGCGAACACAGGCGGCTTCTGGTCGAAAACGCTTCATGTCCCGGATTAGACCGAACCGGGACGTATCCCTGGCTGAAACTGTACTGCCTCTATTCTGCCAGGGCCTTCTTCTGCATCCGCTTCAATCTGCTCTTGCGGCGTCCGGCATTGTTGGCATGGATGGCGCCGCGTTGCGCAGCCTTGTCCAATGCTACGAAAGCCAGACGTACGGCCTCAGGCGCCTCCGGATCGGAATCCTCAATTGATTCACGCGCCCTTTTTACGGCTGTCCGGGCGGCACTGCGATATCCCCTATTGCGGTCGCGGCGTCGCAAGTCTTGGCGCGCCCGCTTAGCGGCTGATCTGATATTCGGCATCTGTTTCTCCACCGCGGCCCACAGGCCGCTCCGTTTGAGACATCCCAATTGAAAACGACAATTGGCTGCATTTTATCAAGTCGAAGTGCCTAAGTCAACATCAACCCCTGCTGGAACGCATCCCAAAACGTGTTCACTCTCTCCTCTCTCCTCGCATTTGGGCGGTCGGGCCTAGTCGGCCCTCCCTTGTGCGGGGGCTCCGCCCCCGCAACGCCCCCCCTAAACCTTGCCGTGCCTCATCGACCTGGTGGCGATGTTCGAACAGGTGCCTAATCGAAGGTGTCCAGTCCGACCACGTCCCGCCCGTCCCATCAGATCCCCGTACGTGCCGGCCTTGTGCCTGCACTGCGTCTCGCCAACAGACGGCAACATCCCCAGCCACCACTCGCATGAACACCCTGCCGGACTTTTCCCATCCCAATACCGGGATGCACACCCCCAATCAGTGCACGTTTCTTCCCTTGAAACCATGGCCAAACTAGCCTTCGACAGCCTCCAAGTTGCACCCGAAATCTGGCACATTTGCCGCAATTGCGCTACAGTATGCGCAACACATCTCTGAACTGAAAGCCCACCTTACGAGGACTCCAATGAAAATATCCAAAGTAACGCCGATGGTGCTGGGTACCGAGTGGCGAAACCTGACCATAGTCAAAGTAGAGACCGATGACGGCTTGGTCGGGGTCGGCGAATGCCGTGCCCTGAACCGCACCGACGGCGTCCTCGGTTACCTCAGCGAAGCCGCCCCCCGCTACATCCTTGGCGAAGACCCCTTCAATGTCGAGGCCCTCGTGGCCCGCATGTTCCGCGAAGATTTCGGTCGCGCCGGAGAGATTACCCAGACCGTCACCGCCCTGCTCGAGGTTGCCTGCTGGGACATAATCGGCAAGGCCTTGGACCAGCCCGTCTACAAGCTGCTAGGTGGCGCCGTGAGGTATCAGATCAAGGGCTACGCCAACGGCTGGTATACAGGAGAGCGCACGCCAGATGAGTTCCACGCCGCCGCCAAAAGAGTGCTCGAAAAAGGCTACAGGGCCCTCAAGTTCGATCCCTTCGGTGCCGGCTTCTACGAGATGGAAAGACCCGAAAAGAACTACGTAATATCTCTTGTCGAAGCGGTGCGCGACGCCGTCGGTCCCGACGTGGAAATCCTCATCGAGATGCACGGCCGTTTCAACCCCGTGACAGCGGTGGAGTTCGCCCGCGAGCTGGCCCCCTTCAAACCATCCTGGCTGGAGGAGCCGGTACCCCCCGAAAACATCGCCGCCCAGAAGAAGGCTGCCGATGCCATCGCGCCCCTTGGCATCCCCGTCGCCACCGGCGAGCGTTTGCATACCATGTACGAGTATCGCGAACTCTTCGAGCTGCAGGCCTGCGACATCATCCAGCCCGATATCACCCACTTCGGCGGCATCCTCAACACTAAGAAGCTGGCCGCTTGGGCCGAAGCCTACTATATGCTCATCGCGCCCCACAACGTGGGCGGCCCCATCTCGACCGCGGCCGCACTGCATCTGGCAGCCTGCACGCCCAACTTCAAAATCCAGGAGCATTTCAACGACTTCGCCGAGTCCTACGTGAAGCAGGCTGCCCCGGGCAATCCCGAAATCGAAGACGGCTACTTTGCCCTGCCGTCCGGCCCCGGACTTGGCGTCACCCTCGACGAGGACGTGGTCGCAGCCAATCCCCGCCGCCGAGTCCACTTCAATCTCTTCGCCGAAGACTGGCATCGACGCTCCGCGGAAGTGGACTGAGACCGGGCGCCAATCCTGGATGAGAGGGCCGCATCCCCTCCAAACATAACTTCTGAACCCTGTTTGACCCTATAGGAGCTTCCACTTCCAATGTCATTGCAACCGCTGCTGATTAACGGAGAGTTCCGCGCTGCCGCCAATCCCACCGGCAGTTACCAGTCCACCAATCCCATGACCGGCGAAAAGCTGCCTTGGTCTTTTCCCTACTCCGAATGGGATGACATCGAGGCCGTTCTGCAGGCCGCCGCCGGCGCCGTGGCCGAGCTCCGACAGGCCCCCCGCCGGCTGCTGGCCGACTTTCTCGACACCTACGCCGACCGCATCGAAGAAAGGGCCGCCGCGCTCGTCGAATCGGCCCACCTCGAAACAGGCCTGCCCGCGCCCACCCGCCTGAACGCCATCGAGCTACCTCGCACCACCGACCAGCTGCGCCAGGCCGCCGCCGCCGTACGCGCCCGTTCGTGGACCCAGGCCACAATCGACACCGCCGCCAACATTCGCTCCTACTACGGCCCCCTGCCTGGAGCCGTAGTCGTCTTCGGACCCAACAACTTTCCCTTTGCCTTCAACGGCGCCGCCGGTGGAGATTTCGCCGCCGCCATCGCCGCCGGCAGCCCCGTCATCGCCAAAGCGCACTCCAGCCATTCCCGCACCAGCCAGCTCCTGGCTGAAGCCGCGCTCGAAGCTATCCTCAGCACGGGCGCGCCCAAGGGCCTCGTGCAGCTCATCTATCGCTTTAATCCCCAACACGGCTACGATCTGGTTGCCGACCCCCGCGTCGCCGCCGTCGGCTTCACCGGCAGCCGCGATGGTGGCATGCGGCTCAAGGAGGTCGCCGACCGCCACGGCAAACCGATCTACCTGGAAATGTCCAGCATCAACCCGATTCTCCTGCTGCCCGGCGCCCTGTCCGAACGCTCGCAGGAAATCGCCGAAGAGTTCTTCACCTCCTGCACCATGGGCACCGGCCAGTTCTGCACAAATCCAGGCATGGTGATGACCATCGCCGGCGAGGAGTCGGAGGCATTCGTGGAGCAGTCCGTAGCACTCTTCAATGAAGGCGCGGCCGGCGTTCTCCTCAACCGCGGCGTCTCCGAAGGCATGGACGAATCGCTCCAGATCCTGACCGGCAACGGGGCCAAAGTGGTCGCAGGCGGCGCAGCCGCGGGCAAGTCCGGCTTCTACTACCAGAACACCTTGCTGACAGTGACGGGCGACCAGTTCCTTGCCAGTCCCGAAGCCATGCAGACCGAGGCCTTTGGCCCCTCCTCATTGGTCATATTGGCGAAGGACGCCGACCAGATGGAGCAGATCATCGCCTGCTTCGAAGGCAATCTCACCGGCTGCCTCTACACTGACAACGCCGGCTCCGATGATGACCTGTACGACCGTCTTGCCCCCCTCCTGCGCGCCAAGGTGGGACGCCTGCTCAACGACAAAATGCCTACCGGAGTCGCCGTCACTGCCGCCATGAACCACGGCGGCCCTTTCCCGGCCACCGGACATCCCGGTTTCACCTCCGTCGGCATCCCGGCTAGCATCCGCCGTTTCGCCGCACTGTACAGCTACGACAACGTGCGCCAGCACCGTCTGCCGCCCGAACTGCAGGACAAGAATCCGACCGGAGAAATGTGGCGGTTGGTCGATAACCAGTGGACACAGGCAGATATCAAGGACTGACTTGTACAGGTCAGTGACCGGGACGATTCGGAGAAACCGGCGCCGCAGCGGCCATTTCGCGTCCCTTACGGCCTGTAGGCCTCCTTAGCAAGACCATACGCCAGAGCGTGCGCCATGGCGAAGGCGTCCTCGTCATCAATCTGGCCTTCGACCAGCAGACCGGCGAGCCAGTCGCATGCGATGCGTCGCCAGAGTTCATGCCGCGTCGGAATCGAAGCGAAGGCCCGCGTATCGTCATTGAAGCCAACCGTGTTGTAGATGCCCGCCGTCTCCATCACCTGCGCGAAGAAATTTCGCATCCCGTTGATGCTGTCGTAGAACCACCACGGCGGCCCGATGCGCAGGATCGGGTAGTGCCCCGCCAGCGGGGCAAGCTCTCTGGCGCTGGTCGATTCGTCGAGTGTAAACAGGATCAGGCGCAGCGCCGGGTGCGAGCCGAATCGGTCGAGGAGCGGCTTCAGGTTGCGGGTGAAGTCGAGCGCATGGGGGATGTCGGCGCCCTTGTCAGCGCCGAAGCGCCGGAACACCGCCGCGTTGTGATTGCGGATCGAACCGGGGTGAAGCTGCATGACCAGCCCGTCTTCGCTGCTCATGCGAGCCATCTCAACCAGCATATGCCCGGTGAAACGCCGTGCGTCGTCCGCAGACGCGCTGCCCGCCAGGCCCCGCTGAAAGAGTGCGTCCGCCTCGCCCGGCGACAGGACCTCCGTGTACGGGGACTCGGCCGCATGGTCGGTCGCCGTCGCCCCCATCTCTCTGAAGAAGTCGCGCCGGGCTTCAAGCGCTGTTATGTACGAGGAGAAATCCCCGATATTGATTTCGGACACATCCCGCAAGAGGTCTATCTGCCCTTTCCATTCCGGCTGATCGATCCCATTCACGACCTTGTCGGGACGGAAAGTCGGATAGATGCGCCCATCCCAGTCCGATTCCTGGATCGTCTTGTGATGTTCCAGCGAATCAGTTGCGGCGTCGGTCGTGGTCAGCACTTCAACCTGGAACCGGTCATACAGCTCCCGCGGCGTGAAATCCGGCGCCGCCAGCCGTTCTGCTATCCTGTCATACATCGCTTGCGCGTTTTCAGGCGTCAGCTTCTCGCTAACGCCAAATAGATCGTGGAGTTCATCCCGCAGCCACAGGCCGGTGGGAGTACCTTGAAACAGATGGTAGTTTTCGGCGAAAGTCTGCCAGATCTTGCGGTGGTCCGATTCGACTGCGCCGGCATCCTCCCCTTCATTCATTGGCACCCCCTGTGCTTCGAGGGGAACGCCCTGGGAGTAGAGCATCCGGAAAACATAATGGTCCGGAATCAGGAAGAACTCTGCCGGCGAACTGAAATGATACGAAGCATCGGCGAAAAGCAGCGGGTCCACGTGCCCGTGCGGGCAGATCAGTGGCAGGTCTGCCACGCTCTCATACAAAGTACGAGCTACGGTTCTTTGGGCGCTGCTGCCGCTGAAAAATCGATCGGCCCGTTCGGGCATATAATTGCGTAGAGACACATTCACGGAGCATTCCTTTCGTTCGCACGGAGTTGGCAGTAGATTGAAGACAGTGTACAAAATGCAGGACAACTGATTGTCTGACTCTCACATGCCATTGATTATAGCTGAAAAACCACTATGGGCGAGGCAGTAGCCGTATGATGAATGGTTTCCTCCTCCCTCGTTTCTCACAGCAAGGAGTTGTCCATGAGTTCATGGGAACAGTTCACATTGGAAGGCAAGGTTGCCGTCGTAACCGGTGGCACCGGTGTACTTGGGGGTGCCATGGCTCGCGGCTTGGCCGCGGCCGGGGCCAGAGTCGCCATTCTGGGGCGGCGCCAAGACATAGCCCGCGCCGTGGCAGACGCTATCGCGGCGGCCGGCTATGAGGCGATGCCCCTTCCGGCCGACGTCCTTGATGAGGACAGTCTGCTGGCAGCGCGACAAGCGCTAATCGAAAATTGGGGACGGATCGATGTCCTGATCAATGCCGCCGGAGGCAACCGCCCTGACGCAACTGTCTTCGGCGACCTTACCTTCTTCAATGTCCCCCGCAGCGCTCTCGAAGGCGTCGTCGGCCTGAACTTCACCGGCACCGTCCTGCCAATTCAGATCTTCGGCGAGCCGATGGCGGAGCAGGGCAAAGGCTCGGTCATCAACATTTCCTCGATGGCCGCGCAAAAAGTCCTCACGCGCGTGATGGGCTACTCAGCCGCCAAAGCGGCAGTCGACAACCTGACACGCTGGCTGGCAGTGGATCTGGCCCAAAAACACGGCGCCGGCTTCCGCGTAAACGCGATTGCCCCCGGCTTCTTTATCGGCGAACAGAACCGGGCGCTCCTGATTGCAGAGGACGCCCCTTCCGGATCGCAGGACGCCCCGGTCCTGACTGAAAGGGGTCAACAGATCGTGGATCATACCCCCATGGGCCGCTTCGGTGAGCCGGATGAACTGATTGGCGTTGCCGTCTGGCTCGCCAGCGACGCCTCCCGCTTCGTTACCGGCATCGTCGTTCCCGTAGACGGGGGGTTCTCCGCCGCAAGCGGCATCTGACACGCCAGACATCTATTCCAAGAGCATGGTGATAGTAAGCCTTTGGTTGCCGCCTTGTAGTTCCCGGATCAATTTTCTTGCCCCGCGCAGTGAAGAAATGTATATTGTCCTTTGGTGCTGGTTCAAGACGGAAAACTGACCTTCACGAAATCAGATTGTCCGGATTTCGGAATGCAAGCATGTATGCCGAGGGTGTACCGATGAGCGATTCTACAGTGGTGGCGCAGGACTTCATACGCGAAGCAATTGCCGGTGACATAGCCGAGGGCCGGTTCAATGGCCGCTTCCAAACACGCTTCCCGCCTGAACCCAACGGTTATCTTCACATAGGACATGCCAAAGCCATCGGGCTGAACTTTGAGGTAGCCTCTGAGTTCAACGGCGCCTGCAATTTGCGTTTCGACGACACCAACCCCCTCAAAGAAGAGCAGGAGTTTGTAGAGGCCCAGTTGAAAGATATCCGCTGGCTCGGCTACGAACCGGCCAGTGTCCTCTATGCCTCCGACTATTTCGACCAGCTCTACGAGTGGGCGCTCCAGCTCATCCGGGATGGCCATGCCTATGTCGACGATCTCAGCCAGGAAGAAATCCGCGCCCATCGCGGCACCCTGACCGAACCCGGCACGAACAGCCCCTATCGAGATCGGTCCATCGAAGAAAACCTCGACCTGTTCCAGCGTATGAAGGCCGGCGAGTTTCCCGACGGCGCCCGCGTCCTGCGCGCCAGGATCGATATGAGCGCGCCCAACATCAACCTGCGCGACCCCGTAATGTACCGCATCCGCCACGCCGAGCACCAGCGCACAGGCGACAAGTGGTGCATCTACCCGATGTACGACTGGGCCCACGGCCAGTCCGACTCGATCGAAGGCGTAACCCATTCGCTCTGTTCGCTCGAGTACCTGAACCACCGCCCCCTCTACGACTGGTACCTCGACGCGCTCGGCGTCTACCATCCTCGCCAGATCGAGTTCGCCAAACTCGAATTCACCTACACGGTGACGAGCAAAAGGCGCCTAATGCGTCTTGTCGAGGAAGGCCATGTCAACGGCTGGGACGACCCCCGCATGCCAACGCTGGCCGGTCAGCGCCGGCGCGGCGTGCCGCCCAAGGCGTTGCGCGATCTCTGCCAGCACGTCGGTATCGCCCGCACCAACAGCACGGTGGAGATCGAGCTGCTGGAACACTTCATTCGCCAGGAGCTGAACCAGACCGCCATGCGCGTAATGGGAGTCCTCGACCCCCTGCCGGTCGTCATCACCAACTACCCGGAAGGCGAGACCGAATGGCTCGACGCCGTGAACAACCCGGAAGACGAGAGCGCCGGCAGTCGTCCCGTCCCCTTCAGTCGCAACCTGTACATAGATCGAGACGACTTCATGGAGGACCCGCCCCGGAGATTCTACCGCATGGCGCCCGGCCGTGAGGTCCGCCTCCGTTGGGGTTACTTCGTTCGCTGCGAGGAAGTTATCAAGAATGACCACGGTGAGGTCGTCGCGCTCCACTGCACTTACGATCCGGACACACGCGGCGGATACGCTCCCGATGGCCGCAAAGTGCGCGGCACAATCCACTGGGTAAGCGCCGACCACGCCAATCCAGCCGAAGTACGCCTCTACGATCGTCTCTTCAACGTTGAGGATCCCTACGACGTGCCCGAGGGCCAGGACTACATGGCCAACCTCTCCCCCAACTCGTTGACAGTCTTGGACAGCGTCCAACTGGAGCCGGGCGCGCTGGACCTCGAAATCGGTCAGACAGTACAGTTTGAGCGCAAGGGCTACTTCTGCCTTGACCCCGACAGCGCCGGCGAACGGCTTGTCTTTAATCGCACGATCACCCTGCGCGATTCATGGGCCAGGATGCAGGCCGCAGGCCGCAAGGGGAAGGGCCGGCGCGGCAATCCGTAGAAACCTGAAAATAGTCGTGGAATAAACGAAGAAAAGGAGTTACTAAGGTTGTACCGTTACCCGGCGCCGGCAGGTCCCCTCGGACCGGCACTGGGTGCGCAGGCCGCCGCGGCAGCTACTTAAACCTTGCCGAATGCGGCACCAGAATGTGACCTTCCTCCAGCGTACCGTATCGCGTCGCCCGTCTCGGCCCGTGCCTCCAAAGGTACGAGGCGATGTAGGCACAGGTAACCGCGTCAAGAGTGTCCTCATAGGCCTGAAGAGCGGCCCCTCGCAGGCCGTACACGACCGTACTCTTCAGTAGCTGTCTGGTCCTCCGCAGCGGCGGGTCAGCCTTGCGCAGTTCCCGCAAAAGCTTTCGATAGCTATCAAACTCCGACCAGCGCTCTTCGAATGATCGTCCCCGACCACGCTTATACTTAAGAATCCGCTCAAGCCCAAACAGGCTGACCAGGGCCGGATGGGGGTACACCTCGCACACCAGCCGCGCCTTCGTGCGCCGGGGGATCACATCCGATTCAGAAAACTGGAATCGTTCGGACAGCGCCGCCGTCAGTGCCTCCCCCCGCACCACGCCGTCACGTTCCAGCAGCCTCCTGTTCGCCGGATATGCCCCGGCCTGATGACGATGCCAGTCCGCCGTCAGCGCACGGTCACACGCCCTGATTCCTGTCTCATTTGGTACCCGCAGCGGCGCATCCACCGCCACCACAGACCCATTTCGACGCGAAAGATGACCGCCTATAAAGTCGACGATCTCCGACATCTTTTTCAGTCCACCCGAACAGGCAATTAACCGCCCGTTCCGAATCACCGCAACCCCCGACGGGTTCCTGTCGCTCCACGCCAGGTCGATGCCGATAAAGGAGGGTCTTCCCCGCTGCTTCGCCATTGAGGGCCTCCCTACATGGTACTGACTCTACCTGCCACACATACTGTGCTCTCCGAACCTTGGCGCACCAGGGAACAAACCGAATGGCCTCCCATCCCTATCTTCGAGGACCCAACGCCGACACCGTTAACCATCGCCGCGCAAGCAGACCTTCTCCACCGTTACTTCATCCAGGTAAGCCTCGTCGACCTGAGCGCCATGCCCCGGCCCGTCCGGCACGGAAAGCGTGCTGTTGCTGTTTAGCGTAAACGGATTGGTCACGATGTCCCGCACATAGTAGCGGTCATTCGCGCTGATGTCCCCCGGCAGCGTGAAGTTTGGCAGGCTCGCAAGGGCCACACTGATGGCCCGCCCGATCCCCGTCTCAAGCATGCCCCCGTGCCAAACCGGAATGCCCGCAGACTGGCACATATCGTGGATGGCCACCGAATCGGCCAACCCGCCAATCCGGGACGGCTTGATGTTTATCACGCCGCACGCATCCAGCTCCAGCGCCCAGCGCGCGTGATCAACCGAAACGATGCTCTCGTCCAGGCACACCGGCGTTTCAATCAACTTTGCCAGCTTGGCGTGGTCGAAAATGTCGTCGTGGTCGAGTGGCTGCTCGTTGAGCAGCAAATCGAACTCGTCCAGCTGTCGCAAATGATCTGCGTCCTCCAGATGGTAGATGCTGTTGCCGTCCACCTGCAGCAACAGGTCCGGCCACCGTTCGCGTACCGCTCGCGTCGGCTCGACGTCCCAGCCCGGCTTGATCTTCAACTTGACCCGCTGGTAGCCATCCGCCAGATAACCCTCCACCGTTTCCAGCAGCGCGCCGGTCTCTGCATGGATCGGCACACTTACGCCTACCGCCACCTCCTCGCGCGTTCCGCCCAGGAGGCTGGCCAAGGATCTGTTCTGCGCCTGCGCAAAAAGGTCCCACACGGCAAACTCCAGCCCTGCTTTCGCCATGCGGTTGGCGCGCACTTTCTTGAAGATCCCGCGCACCGCCTCCGGCGCCGTAACATCCGCCTCCAGCAGCATCGGCCCCAGGAACTCCCGCTGCACGATCAACGCCGTGTGAAAGGTCTCCTCGTTATACCAGGGACCGTCGCTCACGGGCGACTCGCCCCAGCCCGTTGCCCCGTCCGCGTCCACCCGTACAATGACTGCATCGCTGCCTTCGTGACGCCACCCGCTCGTCTCAAATGGGCGCACGTACGGCATATGGATTCGACGGAGCTCTATTCGTTCGATTTTCATCGCTGGCTTCCTGTATGGCCGTCTCGCGGCAGATTCTGTACTTGATCTAGGGGCGCCCTGCGGAGGGGATGTATCACCCGGGCGCTGAGGAGGATACGCGACGCGATTTTGCAGGAGTGCACCGGACAGGCTGCTAGGTCGCACCCAAGCTGCGCCCTGCCCGCATTTACAAAACGTGCCCGCTGACAAAAATGTTGGTGAGGGGGATGCCTGGCCGCTGTGCCAACCTCTCCCGCTGCGGGCGAAAGCTGGCGAAGGTCGAGTTAACAAGCGTGGAGGCCGGCCAGTTCCGAACTATCTCCGGACTGAGCGCCATCGCGCCCAGTCCGGAATCTGGCGGTTGAGCAGACCGGCAGGACCACCGCCCCAGTCGACCGGCTTGAGGCTCACTTCATCAGGCAGCGTACACGCAGTCCACGTGGCGCCCGCTGGCAGCCGACTCCAGGATCGCGTCGCAGATTACCGCGTTGCGATAGCCGTCTACGAAATCCGCGCCAATGGGAGAAACGTCCCCGTCGTTGACGATGCAGTCCAGGAGGTGCGTAATCTCATGCACAAAGGTGTGCTCCCAGCCGATCATATGACCCTGGGGCCACCAGTTCTCCCACCAGGGGTGGAACGGCTCCGATACCAGCACGTTGCGGAAGCCCTGGGCTTCAGCCGGCTCGTCGCCTACCCAGAAAATCTCCAGTTCGTTCAGACGCTCCAGGTTGAAGACAATGCTGGCCTTTTCGGCATTGATCTCAAGGCGCTGTCCGTTCTTGCGCCCCGCGGCAAAGCGGCTGGCCTCCACCGTACCGATCGCGCCGCCATCGAACTCCAGCAGCGCGGTAAAGGCATCGTCAACGTCGACCTTGCCCATCGTCCCGTCGTCCCAGGGACGCTCTTCTATGAAGGTCCGGGTCATGCCCGAGACGCTATTTATTTCGCCCACCAGGTAGCGGGCCAAATCGATTATGTGGGCCCCCAGGTCTCCCAGCGCGCCGCTTCCCGCCACCGACTTCTGCAGCCGCCAAATCATCGGCAGCTCGTAGTGGGCCATCACCCACTCCTGCAGATAGACCGCACGAAAGTGGTAAATCTTGCCCAGCAGACCGGAGTCAACCAGCTTGCGAATCTGCCTTATCGCGGGCACGAAGCGGTAATTGAACGCGACCATGTTCTTCACGCCCGCCTTCTGCACCGCCTCCAACATTCCCTGTGCCTCATCCGCCGTGCGCGCCAGCGGCTTCTCACACAGAATATGCTTGCCCCGTTCGGCGGCCAGTATACACGGATCCGCGTGCGTATCGTTCGGACCGCCGTTATCGAAAAGCTGAATGTCGTCGTTGTCGAGCATCGCCCGCCAGTCCGTATAGTAGCCGTCGTATCCGTAGCGCCTGGCGGCCTCCGCTACAGCCTGTTCGTCTCGTCCTGCAATACCGACCAGCTTCGGTACCGCCGGCGGCGGGTACATCATGTGGGCGATATTCAGCATCGCATGGCTGTGGGCCTTGCCCATAAAGGCGTAGCCGAGCATCCCGACGCCGATCTCCGGGGCGTCGCCTTCGGCCCGTGCCCCAGCCATCGATGTGAATCCGGATCCTTCACTCATAGGTCAATCCCTCTTTATCTTTTTGGTCTCTGGCTTGAAATCGGTGGAACGCCTCCTGAACGGTCTACCCAAATGACTGAGAAGGCAGCTATTCGGCGAAGGCCGCGTCAAAGGCGATCTCAGACGGCGGGAAGTCGATCTTGCGGGTGTAGGCGCATGATTCCGTCGCGCCGTGCTCTCTGTCCATCCCCGCGTCTTCCCATTCGATCGAAAGTGGTCCGCTGTAGCCAATATCGTTCAACGCCCGAATAATCGCCTCAAAGTCGATATTGCCGCGCCCAACCGAACGGAAGTCCCAGTAGCGGCGATGGTCGCCAAACTCGGCGTGGCCGCCAAAAACGCCCGCCTCCCTGCCGCTGTCCGCCCAGCCAACGTCCTTCATATGCACGTGGAAGATGCGATCCGCGAACTTGCGGATGAAGCCGACGTAGTCCACGCCCTGGTAACCGAAGTGACTGGGGTCGTAGTTGAAGCCGAAGGCCTCATGACCGTTCAGCGCGTCAATCGCATTCTGAGCGCTGTGGATGTCGAAAGCGATCTCAGTAGGGTGAACCTCCAACCCGAACTTCACTCCGTTCTCACTGAAAACATCCAGAATCGGAGTCCACAGTTCGGCAAAGAGCGCCAGGCCCTTCTCCAGGAAGTCGGGCGGGTTTGGCGGGAAGGAGTAGACCAGATGCCAGATCGGCGAACCCGTAAACCCGGGCACGACCTTCACACCGAGTTTGGCCGCCGCACGCGCCGTGTCCTTCATCTCCTCGGCAGCACGCGCCCGTACACCGTCTTCTGAACCGTCCCCCCATATACGCGGCGGCAAAATGCTCTCGTGCCGTTCGTCAATGCGGTCTGCGACGGCCTGCCCTACCAGGTGGTTGCTGATGGCAAAACATTGCAGACCATGCTTGTCCAGAGTGTCCCAGCGTCCCTGCACATAGCTGTCGTCTTCCAGGGCCTTGTCCACCTCGAAATGGTCGCCCCAACAGGCAAGCTCCAGACCATCATAACCGAATGACTTCGCCTTTTCGCAGATGGTTTCGAAGGGCAAGTCCGCCCACTGACCTGTGAAGAGCGTTACTGGTCGCGGCATGAATTCCTCCTTAATGTCGATGAAACAGTTGGCTTCTGAATGTGGAAAATACGAGTAGAAGAATAGCGGCTCGTTCGCGTTATCCCTGCAGCCATACCTGGAACTACGGGAAAGTCTGCATCCGGCCCTGCGCTACGAAGAGAGTCGGGGAACGACGGCCTCCGAACTGACAATCTCCGCACGTCCGGCACACAAATGCCTTCCCCCCTGAGCAGTCGCAGGCCGCCCGCAACTACCTCTGCATCCAAGTCTCAGAGCCCCGCCTACTATACAACCATCGCCATGATATGGCAATCCACGCCCCAGGCGGGAACCGCCCATACTGCCCTGGCGATCCTGCTGTCCCCCGCAACCACTAAGCCAAAGTGAGTACCCGACCCTGGAAAGGCCCGGCGCCGCTTTCACTGACTACTGACTACTGACTACTGACTACTGCAGTTCCGGGCGGTCGGGCCTAGTCGGCCCTCCCTTG
>WTGY01000211.1 GCA_011523365.1 Caldilineaceae bacterium | reverse complement strand
GTAGTGCGGGGGCGACCCCGTGTGAGAGTAGACCGCTGCCAATCTCCTCTTTCTTTCACTCTCCACCAACGAAAGCGTCTCTGGACAACCTGCTCCTTTGTGTTAGAATGTGCGCAGACACCAATCTGGCCCCCGTCTGCGATCTGCTTCATGGATGATAACCCTCCAGAACCCGGTTCTCTACCATTCTTATCCTCCAACAGATCCGCCGTCCCTCTCGCGCTTGAACATCTGACCGACGCGCTGACCGCCCGCCGTCCGCGTTCTCCGCGCGCGCCGCTTCTTTTCCCTGGAGCATAGGAGCATCCTGAATGACTGTTGCCGCCGTCATCCTGGCTGCCGGGCACGGCACCCGCATGAACTCGACCCTGCCCAAATCCCTGCATCCTCTGGCCGGACGGCCTCTGATCGAGTGGTCCCTGCAGGCGGTGGACGGGCTCTCCGACCTGCGGCCGGTCGTTGTCGTCGGCCATGCAAGAAAACAGGTGCAGGATTACCTCGGCGAGCGCGTCGACTACAGCGTGCAGAAGGATCTCCTCGGCACGGGACATGCCCTGATGCAGGCAAAAGAACGCCTCTATCAACGGGCCGACCGGGTCCTCGTCCTCTACGCCGATATGCCCCTTCTCCGGCCCGAAACGCTCAAGCGGTTGACTCAAATTCGCGCCGGCAGTCCACATCGGCAAAACCGGCCGGCGGCGCTCTCCCTCCTGACGGTCGAGCGTACAGATGCACAGGGATTCGGCCGCATCGTCCGCAACCGGAATGGCTCCGTCCGCGCAATCGTCGAAGAGGTCGACTGCACGCCCGAACAGCTCGCCATTCGCGAGCTCAACCCCGGCGTCTACTGCTTCAACGCCCACTGGCTCTGGGAGAACATCTCCCTCCTGGCGCCCAGCGCCAGCGGGGAACTCTATCTGACCGATCTGCTCGCAATCGCCGTCGAACAGGGCCGGGAAGTCGAAACCGTTGCCGCCGCGCCGGAAGAAACACTCGGCATCAACGACCGCAGCCAGATGGCCGTCGCCGCACACGCCCTGCGTCAGCGCATCAACACCGAACACATGCTCGCCGGCGTGACCATCGTCGACCCCGCATCCACCTATATCGACGCCGACGTGACCATCGGCCAGGACTCGACCATCCTTCCCGGAACCCACCTGCAGGGCGCCACCACCATCGGCGCCGGTTGCTGCATCGGGCCCAATAGCCGCATCGTCGACAGCGCAATCGGGGATACCTGCCGCGTCGAGTACAGCGTCATCGAGCAGGCCAGAATGGACCGGGGCAGCGAAGTCGGCCCCTTCGGCCATCTGCGGCCCGGCGCCCATCTTGGCGAAGATGTACATATGGGAAACTTCGGCGAAGTGAAGAACAGCCGCCTCGGCAAAGGCGTCAAAATGGGTCATTTCAGCTACATCGGCGATGCCACAGTTGGCGAAAATGTAAATGTCGGCGCCGGCACCATCACCTGTAACTTCGACGGCGTCACAAAAAACCGCACAATTCTCGGCGATGACGTCTTCCTCGGCAGCGACACGCTCCTGGTTGCCCCCGTTACCCTCGGCGCCCGCGCCCGCACCGGCGCCGGCTCCGTCGTAACGCGGGACGTCGACGAGGACACGCTCGTATACGGCGTGCCCGCCAGGCGCCCCCCTGCCGCCAAACACGCCAGGCAGCCTGAATCGAATGAATGACACCGGTCAGGCCGACGAAAAATAAACCGGCACACCAGCACCTGGGACGGATCTCTGCCGTCAATCCGCCTGCGCCATGCCCGGCGCAGCGCAAAGCAACGTAGAAAAAGGAGTCTCCAGTGGAAGTGGAACCTACATGGCTGATCGCGGCGCAACTGCTGCCATTACTGACGATTGGCTTTGTCTCTGCCGCAGAAGTATCGCTGTCGGCAGCATCCAGAAGCCGTATGCGAGAACTTCTCGCCAGCGGCAATCAGCGGGCAAAGCTGATCGACCAAATGCTCTCCGACCCGGCCCGCTTTCTTTCCACCCTCCTGATACTCAAAAGCCTCGCCTACATCGCTGCCAGCTCGATGGCCGTCTGCCTGGCGATGACCCTGCAGTGGTCCACGGTCGGGGTCAGCGCCTCCGTCGCTCTCGTCTGGCTCCTCCTTCTCGCCATTCAAGTCTTTAGCCGGGGCTGGGCTCTGCGCCAGCCGGACACGGTCGCGCTCTCGATCGCCCGTGTCGTCAATTTCCTGGCTGCGCTGCTGTCACCGCTATCCTTCCCCCTGCGCCGCCTGGCTGCCTACGCCCGCGGTGACGAAGACGAAGTGACCCCCGAAAGCGTTTTCCTGAGTGAGGACGGCCTCCGCTTTCTCATTCACGTGGGCGAAGGTGAAGGTGTGATCGAAGAAGACGAGAAGCAGATGATCGCCGGCATCTTCGAGTTCGGCGAAACAACCGTGCGCGAGATCATGGTGCCGCGACTCGATATGGTCGCCGTAGAAGTGAATTCGCCCCTCAGCGAAGCGCTCGATCTGATTATCGGCAACGGACACAGCCGCATTCCCGTCTTTGAAGACAGCATCGACCATCTGCTCGGCGTACTCTATGCCAAGGATCTCCTGCTCTGCCTGCGCGATGGAAGCCAGGATATCTCCATTCGGCAACTGCTCCGGCAGGCCTACTTCGTGCCCCAAAGCAAGAAACTGGACGAGCTGTTCGAGGAAATGCAGGTCCATCGCATCCATATGGCCTTGGCTGTGGACGAATACGGCGGTACTGCCGGCCTCGTTACCATCGAAGACCTGCTCGAAGAGATCGTGGGCGAAATCCAGGACGAGTACGACTCCGAAGAGCCCCAACTGGAAAAGCTGGCCCCCGAAATCTACGTCTTCAACGCCCGTTACGATATCGACGAAGTGTCCCGGCTTATCGACGTCGACCTCTCCGCCGGCCCCGAAAATATCGACACCTTGGGCGGCTTCATCTACAGTCAGCTGGGACGCGTGCCCGAGCAGGGCGAAAGCATACAGTTCCATGACTGGCGTTTCACCGTCATGTCCGTAGATTCCCGCCGTATCGAACAGGTGCGCGTCGAACCGCTCCACAGCGCAGAGAACGAGGCCCAGACCTTGAGCCAGCCCGGCGTCGAGGAGCAGACCGAGGATTCGACAGGCTCCGGTTACCTTCAATCGGCCGCCTGACAATATGGTATACCCCTCCTGCGCAAAGAGGCCGCCCGGAAAAAGGACACTATCGTGACCCCGACGGTATCCCCGCAACAGTTGGTGGCAGCGGCACAGTCCGCTCGCAGACAGGCCCATGCACCCTACAGCAACTATGCCGTAGGCGCCGCCGTGTTGACACAAGATGGCGAGATCATCCCGGGATGTAACGTCGAAAACGCCTCCTACGGAGGGACGATCTGCGCCGAACGGGTCGCGCTTACGTCCGCCGTCGCCCAGGGGAAACGGCAATTCAGTGCGATCGCTGTCGTTACCGTGGACGGCGGCTCGCCCTGCGGCCTCTGCCGCCAGGTGATGTGCGAGCTTGGGGCAGAGATGGATGTCTATATCAGCGATGCAGCCGGTAACTTCCGTAGCACGACCGTGCGCGCGTTGCTGCCCGATGCCTTCGGCTGCTGACGGCGGTCACAACCTGTCCTCACCGACTCTTTCCGTCGCCTTATCTGACATGCAGACAAATCCGGGCCTCCTGGACAGCGCGCCGCGGATCGAGCTCTGACTCCGATAAGGAACTGAACCAGTTAACCTTTGAGATGACCCGGCAGAATCCTCCTGCAGGAACAGGATTGTAGCGGTCGGGAGGAACCCGACGCCACCCAGCGAGTGAAAACACCGATGAAGAACTGCTGCATGGCGGCGATTGGACTATTTGCACTTTTGGCGGCGGCCGCCTGTGCGCCAAGTCCCGAACCTGCCCAAATCACCGTAACCGCGACCGCCGCTACGCCCGCGTCCGCAACCCCTACCGCTGAAATAAGCACGCCCACCGCCGTGCCGGAGATCCCTGCCCCAACGCCGCTGTCGTCAAATAACGTGGCCGTCTCAGGTGAAGTAATCCCTTCATCTGGCAATGAGACCGCGCAACTGGCGGTCGATGGCGATCCCGAATCGCTCTGGAACTCGGGACGCATTCCCCTCGGATGGATTCGGATTGCACTTGATGGCCAGTACCTTGTCAACAGGGTCGAGATGGTCATCGCGCAGACGCCTCCCGGTCCGACCACCCATGAGATCTGGTTGGGAGACGGCTCAGGCACGCGCGCGCTGTACGCACGGCTTGCCAACGAACACACAGAAGATGGGCAGACCCTCTCGGTCGCAATCGATCCGCCCCGCAACATAAATGAAGTCTACGTTCGCACTGTCCAAAGCCCCAGCTGGGTCGCATGGCGCGAAATCCGCGTGTTCGGCGACCCCGCTGGCGACTCTCCCCCGCAGGCCTTCAAGCTCAGTAAGGTCGCCGCAGGGCTGGACCTGCCCGTGCAGCTAAAGCACGCCGGCGACGGCAGCGGTCGCCTCTTCGTGATCGAACAGGCGGGTCGCATCCGCATTGTGAGAAAACACGCGCAGTCCAACGGCGACACAGCCTGGTCTTTGCACGAAACGCCCTTCCTCGATATCTCGGAGAGGGTCAGCTGCTGCGGAGAACGCGGCCTTTTCGACATCGCCTTCCCGCCCGACTATAGCGCCAAACAGCACTTCTATGTCAGCTATACCAATTACGATGGCCAAACTGTCATCAGCCGCTACAAAACAACCTCCGATCCCGACATTGCTGACCCCGCCAGCGGGGAGGCTATTCTCAAGGTCGACCAACCTCACGAGACCCACAACGGCGGACGCATCCTCTTCGGCCCTCAGGACGGCTACCTCTATATCGGCATCGGCGATGGCGGTGCACCCGCCTTCAACGATCCGGACAACCATGGGCAAAACGCCAGCACACTACTGGGCACGATACTGCGCCTCGATGTCGAGTCGGGCGTTGAGCCTTACGCCATCCCCGCCAGCAACCCCTTTGTACAGGTTGAAGGCTACCGCGGCGAGATCTGGGCCTATGGACTGCGAAATCCTTGGGGCTTCGCCTTCGACAGCCAGACAGGCGATCTCTACATCCCCGACGTCGGCAACATAACCATAGAAGAAGTGAACTACCAGCCCGCAACCAGCACCGGAGGCGAAAACTATGGTTGGCGTATCACCGAAGGCAGCGTCTGTTTTGAACAATGGGGGTGCGTTAAGGGCGAGCCCTGCGATGTCGAACACTGGATATGCAGCGCCGAAGGTCAGATCTCTCCGGTGACCGAATACGACCATTCCTTGGGCTGCGCAATCGTAGGCGGGGCCGTCTATCGCGGACCCACCCTCCCCGACCTGCACGGTGTTTTCCTCTTCGCCGATTTCTGTCGCGGGCAGATCTGGGGATTGAGAGGTGGCCCCCAGGATAGGTGGCAAAGCCCCCTCCTCTTCAATACCTCCGTTCCCATCAGCGCCATCGGCGAAGACCAGGAAGGCAACGTCTACGTCATCGGCTACCAGGACGGCGTCATCTCAATGGTTGCACAGGAGTAGGCGGAAGTCCGCGTCGACTCTGCCGCCGGAACAATACTAACCCCTGTATCCTGAACGGCTTGCTTTGGGACAGGGGGCCTTGCATTGGCGCATATTCGGCAAGATGAGAGCCGTCAGAGTGTTCTCGGCCCTCGCCAATCTCTACCCGGTTCCTCCCGAAGATCCTTGCGGGAGCGAAGCGACTGTAGGGGCAGAACTCGTACATGGCAACTGTCATTCTCCTACCCTCCCCGAATCGTTGACTTTACTTTCCCGCTCTGTTATTTTCTTACCATGAACGTTCCCGCCCTGATGGCAACCTACCAGTTGCGTCAACGAGAATACCTGTTGCGCATCACGCGCGCCATGACCTCGCGGCTCGATCTGCCCAGCCTCCTGCGGCTGATCCTCGAGAGCGCGGCCGAGATGCTCGCCGCGCCGGCAGGCATGATCGTGCTCGATGACGTCACCACAGCCGTGCCCCTTGCAGACGGACGCAGCACCGTGGAGGAAGATGAACCCTTTCGTATCCGCGCTTCCTACGGGATTCCACGCCAACTCCTGCCCGCCTTTCGCCCCCTCCTCAGAATCGCCTCACAGTCCTGGCCTCCATCGGATGATCGGCTGCCGCATGAAGAATCAAACCACCAGACCATGGTCGGCGAATGGGACGCCGGGCACGCCCTCGCGGCCGAATTCTCGCTCGGCGAAAGCTACCAGCAGGATATGGAACGCCGCGTCCGCGAGGTAGAGTCGGCGCTGGGTCATAAGCTGGGCCAGGTGATCGGCCTCCCTCTCCTCTTTGAAGAAGACCTCCTCGGCGTAATCTACCTGTTCCCCGGCGACTCCGCCTTTTCCCCCCTGGACTGGCAGTTCCTGCAGGGGTTCGCCGACCAGGCCGCCATCGCCGTCCGCAACGCCCGCCTCTACCAGCAGCTGGCGACCGAACGCAGCCGCCTGTCGATGATCGTCCAGAATAGCGTCAACGGCATGATGATCCTGGCGCCCAACAAGCGGGTGGAGGTCATCAACCAGCCCCTTTCCCTCATGACGGGCATCGCGCCGGACGATGCGGTCGGGCAACAGTGCGAAAGGATCCTGCCTCTCCTCAATCTCCAGGGAGAAGACCTGTTCAGCGCCGATTACGACCTGATCTCCTTGCCCGAAAGCGGTGCCCAATGTGAAGGCGACATCGTCCTGCCCGAAGGGGGCCAGATCTCGGTCTCCGTAACCTTCATCCCGGTCAAAGACGAGCGCAAGCGGCTCGTCAACATCATCGCCAGCGTGCTCGACATCACCCGTTTTCGCGAAGAAGAGGAGATGAAATCCACCTTTACCTCGATCATCAGCCATGAACTGAAGACGCCCGTGGCCTTGATCAAAGGATACGCCCAAACGCTGGCCCGCCCCGACGCCGCCTGGGACGCCGAGACAGCCCGGCAGAGCCTGGAAGTGATCGAAGAAGAAGCCGACCGGCTGGAGGCGCTCATCAACAGCCTGCTCGACGTCAGCCGCATCCAGGCCGGCGGCCTGCGCCTCGAAAGGTCAGACGTACAGGTGCGGTGGCTGCTCGAGCGCGTGGCGCAGGACTACCGCACACAGACCGACACCCATGAAATCGCACTCGACCTCCCGTCCGACCTTCCCGTCATCTACGGCGACGTAGAACGCCTGCGCCTGGTCTTCACCAACCTGCTCAGCAATGCAATCAAATATTCACCCGACGGCGGCGTCATTCGCATCGGCGGTTGGCACGAACAGCCGCAGGAAAAGAGCGCGACCGGCCGCCTTGTGCTCTACGTCGCCGACGAGGGGATCGGCATTCCGGCAAGAGAACTCCCGAAAATATTCGAACGCTACTACCGCGTGGACAGCGGTCTCCGCCGCGGCACGGCCGGCGTCGGCCTCGGCCTCTTTCTCAGCAAGGCAATCGTCGAAGCCCATCAAGGGGAAATCTGGGTGCGCAGCGACGTGAACAAGGGCACGACCGTCTTCGTTGCCCTGCCCGTGGAAGAGACCGAATCCACATAGCCCGGCAGCCCGATAGCGGGCAATCGTGGGAATCTGAACCAACCCTGCGCAGGTAGGGCGCGTACAAAGAGACTCCGCTATGCAACTCATTCTTGAAAGACGCCTGAGCCGTCCCCGCCACGTAGAGTTCCTGTTTCCCCTGATCGCCCTCGGTCTCGCGCTCGTCTTCAGCGGCATTCTTCTCTGGATATTCGGCGCCAACCCATTCGAGACCTATGCGGCCATGGCAACCGGCGCTTTCGGCCAGCGCTACCACATCAGCGAGACTCTTCTGCGCGCCATCCCCCTCATGCTTACAGGGCTGTCCGTGGGTATCGCCTTTCGCATGCTGTTCTGGAATATCGGCGCCGAAGGCCAGTTCGTGTGGGGCGTCATTGCCGCCACCTGGGTCGCCCTCTTTCTGCCGGAACTGATCGGTGGAATGCCGCAATGGACCTTCCTGCCTGCCATGATCGTGGCCGCCTTCGCGGCCGGCGCCATTTGGGGACTCATCCCCGCCTTTCTCAAAACCGCCCTGGGGGTCAACGAGATTATCACAACACTCATGTTCAACTATGTGGCCCTCCTGTGGATGCAATACCTCTATACCGGATCCTGGAAAGATCCCGAGGGCTTCGGCTTTCCCGGCAGCGCACAGTTCCCCCAGCACGCCTGGCTGCCCCGCCTCCCCATCGACCTCGGCCGCGTCCACTACGGTCTTGTTATCGCCGTCCTGGTCGCCTTCCTGCTCTGGCTCGTCCTCGACCGCACCAAATGGGGCCTGGAGATCAAGGTGATTGGCAAGAACCCCCTCGCCGCCCGTTACGCCGGAATGAGTATCGCCCGCAACGTTCTCCTCGTCATGTTCGTTAGCGGGGGCATTGCAGGGTTGGCTGGATTCAGCCAGGTGGCCGGCGTCGCACACCGGCTGCAAAACGGGATCGCAGTCGGCGACGGCTTTACCGCCATCATCGTGGCCTGGTTGGCAAAACTGAACCCCTGGGCCATCCTGCTCGTCAGTCTGCTCCTGGCCGGTCTCAGCACCGGCGGCGATCAGTTGCAGATCACCATGGGGCTGCCCGCCGCCGTCGCGGGCGTGCTCCAGGGCTCGATACTTTTCTTCGTACTCGGCGCCGACGTCTTTATTAACTACCGGTTGCGGGTGATTCGTACGCAGCCCCGCACTGCCGCCAGTCCTGCCCCCGCATCCGGCCGACCGACGCCCGCTGACTAGATAGAGCGCAGACCAACCCCAATCTCCCGTTCCATTCCGGTGGAATCTGTACACAATCTGGCGAAGGCAGCCGATACTCGCCGCCAGATTACTCGCATGTGAAAGCGTAACGACAATGGAACTCGCCCTTCTTATCTCCATCCTGACGGTGACAATTCAGGCCGGCGCATCGCTAGTCTTTGCCGCAGTCGGTGAAATCTACACCGAAAGGGCCGGCGTTCTTAATCTCGGGTTGGAAGGCATTCTCATCATGGGCGCCGTTAGCGCCTTTGCCGTCGGCTTTCATACCGATAGTCTCCTGCTCGGCACACTTGCGGCCATCGTCGTCGGCGGCGCGCTTGCCTCCATCCACGCCTTCCTGTCCGTCACCCTGCGCGCCGATCAGGTCGTCAGCGGCCTCGCGCTCACCCTCTTTGGCATCGGCCTGAGCAGCTTTCTCGGCCAGCGCCTCGGTCCGGAAGGCGCGCCGCTTGTGGGCCTGGTCGGCCCCAAGTTCAACAAACTCTCAATCCCCGCTCTCGGCCAAATCCCCCTGCTTGGCCAGGCCCTCTTCAATCAGGATCTTCTCGTTTACCTGATGTATCTGACTGTACCCCTCGCCGCCTTCCTGCTCTACCGCACCCGGCTTGGCCTCAACGTGCGCGCCGTCGGTGAAGACCCCGATACGGCCGACGCCATGGGCATTTCGGTCACCCGCACTCGCTATCTCGCCACCATCGGCGGCGGTATGCTGATGGGGCTCGGCGGCGCCCACCTCAGCCTCGCCTATACCCCCGGCTGGACCGAAAACCTCACCGGCGGACGCGGCTGGATCGCCATCGCTCTCGTTATTTTCGCCACCTGGGATCCCGCGCGGGCCCTGCTTGGGGCTCTCATCTTTGGCGGGGTCAACGCAATTCAGTTCCGGCTGCAGGCAGCCGGGGGCGGGGTCATACCCGCCGCCATGCTGGCCATGATGCCCTACCTTCTGACAGTCGTTGTTCTCACACTCATCACCGTCTACGAAAACGTTAGCCGCCGCCTCGGTGCACCGGCCGCGCTCGGCCTGCCCTATATGCGCGGCGAACGATAGCTTCCGTATTCAAGAAACCGATTGGAGTTGATAGTACCCATGAGTAGCCAGGAATTTCGCATCGAGCATGACAGCCTGGGCGAGGTAAGCGTGCCCAAAGACGCTCTCTACGCTGCCCAAACCCAGCGAGCCGTCGACAACTTCCCCATCAGTCCGCTCCGCTTTCCCCGCCAGTTCATCCGCGCAGTCGGGCTGATCAAAGGGGCGGCCGCTGACGTCAATCTCGACCTGGGTCATATGGATGCCGAGATGGCCGCGGCAATTCAAAGCGCCTGCGCCGAAGTCGCGCACGGCGCCCACGACGCCCATTTCCCTCTCGACATCTTTCAGACCGGCTCCGGCACCAGCACAAACATGAATGCCAATGAAGTCATCGCTACGCTGGCATCACAGATCCTGGGGCGCAGCGTCCACCCCAACGATCACGTCAATATGGGCCAAAGCAGCAACGATGTTATCCCCTCAGCCATCCATCTAAGCGCCTATCTCGCCGTCGTCGAGGAACTCCTCCCGGCTCTCCAGCACCTGCAGGATGCCCTGGACGCCAAGGCAGCAGAAGTTGACGGCATCGTCACCACCGGGCGCACCCATCTGATGGATGCCATGCCTATCCGGCTGAGCCAGGAGCTGGGCGGCTGGAGCAACCAGATCGACAAGGGGCAGCGGCGTCTGCGCGCCGCGTTGGCGCGGCTGGCAGAACTCGCCCAGGGCGGCACCGCCGTTGGGACCGGCATAAACGCCCATCCCGAGTTCGGCGAACGCATCGCCGCCAAATTGGCCCAAATGACCGGCCAGCCCTTCAGGACAAGCGAAAACTACTTCGAAAGTCTGAGCAGCCAGGACGCCTCTGTTGAGCTCAGCGGTCAACTCAAGACCGTCGCAACCTCCCTCATGAAAATGGCAAACGATCTGCGCTGGATGAACAGCGGACCCATTGCCGGCATCGCTGAGATCGAGTTGCCCGCCCTGCAGCCCGGCAGCAGCATCATGCCGGGCAAGATCAATCCGGTCATCCCCGAAGCGGTCACCATGGTTGCCGCCCAGGTCACCGGAAACGATCTGACAATCACCATCGGGGGCCAGTCGGGCTCCTTTCAGCTGAATGTGATGCTCCCCGTCATCGCCTACAACCTGCTGCAAAGCATCTCGATCCTGGCCGGCGCAAGCCGTCTGCTGGCAGACAGTGCCATCGCCGGCTTTGCTGTAAACGCAGAACGGATCGGCCGCCTCGTTGACAGTAACCCGATCTTGGTAACCGCCCTGAATCCCGTGATCGGATATGAACTCGGCGCACAGATTGCCAAAACCGCCTATGCCCAGGGCCGCACACTCAAGGAGGTCGCCCTCGAAATGACCGATCTCAGCGCAGGCGAGCTCGATGAGCTGCTTGACCCCCGCAAACTGACCGAAGGCGGCATTCAGCAACTTTGAAATCCGAGGCTGGAAAGCCGTGCTTCTTCACCATCCTCTTCGCGATAACGGCACAAGACGTGAGCAACTCTTCCCCCAGTAATCTTGGAAGCCTGCGTCGCTGACTATCTGTTGCAGCACAAAAAAAGGTCCGGCACAAAATGCCGGACCTTTCTGTGTCTTGTAAACCTGGTCTGTCTATGGCAGGAAGAAGAATGGATTACGCGCGGCGCCGTTCTGACGGATTTCAAAGTGCAGATGCGGCCCCGTGGAACGCCCGGTATTGCCTACCGTACCCAACTGCTCACCCTTGGCAACGTTCTCACCTTGGCGCACATAGACCATATTCATATGGGCATACAGTGAGACAAAACCGTTGCCGTGATCGACCATGACCATGCTGCCATAGCCGCCATTCCAGCCATGTGAAGCCTTGACAACATAGCCGCTGTCGGCTGCAACAATCGGAGACCCTGCCCTGGCGCCAACGTCTATCGCCCGGTGACCGTGCCAGAACTGCTGCGTAATGTGGCCGCTGACTGGCCAGGCAAAGTTGCCCGAACCTCTGACCGCATTGGCAGGCACAGGACCTCGATACATTGCCACCTGCCTGGCAACATAGGGCTTGGTGCCGTTCGGAATGATCAACTGACTTCCGCTGCTGATCGGAGAGGCCGCCGACTCCAACTTGTTCAGAGGAAAGCCAACGATCTCTTCAACGGTTACCTTGTATTTCACCGCCAGAGTCGACAGCGTGTCGCCATCCCGGACAACGTGCATCACCCCGTCAACCGGAGGAATAATCAACTGCTGGCCCGGCCATAATAGATCCGGATTCGATTCCAGCTTTGGATTGGCCCACAATATCGTCTCCGGCCTGAGATCGTAACGGGCAGCGATCTTCTGCAGATTGTCGGCCGACACTACCTTGTAAATCTGGATTGTGTCTGGCTTGGATGGGCCCGTAACCCCTACCGGTTCCCCCTCCGCTACCTGTATGCCCGGGGATGCCACGGCAGGCTCCTCGGTATTCCGCGTGAATGGAAGTACCGCTCGCTGCAGCGCATTGCTGACTTCGACAATTGGATTGCGGCGCGCGAGCTGTGTTTCGGCAGCGGCACTCTCCACAAGCGGAACGTCCGCCGGCAGAGTGTGCAGCGGGAAATTCCAATCGGGGGGGTCGACTCGTCGGACAAGGATAACTATCGCTGCTACCACCAGGACTGCAAGATGGCTCGCCAGCCGCACCGGCGCTACCTGCTCGCGCAGGAAACCCTGTATACCTGAGCTCAGATTCTCAAGCGCCCCGCCTGCCGCATCCGCAAGTCCGGTCGAGCCCTCTTCCAGCGCAGCTTCCGCCGCGCCTTCTGAACTCTGATGAATCTGATTCTGTGTTGGACTGGGGCTGAATTCTGTCAAACTGCTGGAGAGGGGAGTCTGATTCACTTCCCGATCCGATGGGGGGGTGCTGTTTGATCGGCGGAAAGTATGATAACTGAATCGGCGTTGTTCTACGTGTTCTTTGCTCTTAAGCATACATCCTGCCCAAGTCTAAGGATACAGCACAAAACTGTACCACGTTGTACAATATACGCAAACTTCAAAAAAAGCCGGGGCGGGGGAGGGATGCTGTCGGGCCTGTTTCTTCTTCTGCCAAGAGCGATTTACCGGCCATTTAAGGCTATCAAACGGCCCGAACCGCCTCAAGAATGCCATTATAGGCATAAGTAGGAGTCTATACAAATCGATTTTCGGGTATCCACTCGGTTTCTGCCCCCCCAAAGGCAGTTAGATCGGATACCGTAGGGAAAACGTAGGTTAAGCGTCATTTTTCTGTAAACTACTCCATACTGCGTGGTCCCCCTGCCTTTCAAGCTCCCCCGGGCGATTCGCGCCGGCTATCGGTCCGCACGACCGCAAATCTACTTGATAAGCGTGTCCAGGAACTCCTGGTTGTCTCGCGTCCGGCTCAAGCGTTCCAGGATCGGCAAAATCGCTTCATTGCCGCCCCCCATGGCATCGCTCATCCGCCGCAATGTGTAAACCTTCGCCAGCACCTCGGGCTCCAGCATCTTCTCTTCCGCTCGCGTGCTGCTCCTCTCAATATCGATGGCCGGGAAGATGCGCCGCTCCGATGTGCGCCGGTTAAGATGCAGCTCCATATTGCCCGTGCCTTTGAACTCTTCGTAAATGACATCGTCCATGCGGCTGCCCGTATCGACAAGACAGGTCGCAACGATCGTCAGGCTGCCGCCCTCCTCCAGATTCCGAGCCGCGCCAAAAAATCGTTTTGGCGGATACAGCGCCGCCGGATCGATCCCACCCGAAAGAGTGCGGCCCGACGGGGGCACTGTCAGATTATAAGCGCGGGTGAGACGCGTAATGCTGTCCAACAGTATCACCACATCCCGGCTGCTTTCCGTCAGTCGCTTGGCTCGTTCCAGCGCCATCTCCGCTACCCGCACATGATTCTGCACCGGTTCGTCAAATGTGCTGCTGATCACCTCCGCTTCCACAGAACGGTCCATATCCGTTACTTCCTCAGGCCGCTCTCCGATCAGCACCACCATCAGATGCAGGTCCTCATAGTTGCTTGACATGCCGTTGGCAATGCGCTTCAGAATGGTCGTCTTGCCCGCTTTGGGAGGACTGACGATCAGCCCGCGTTGGCCGCGCCCGATCGGTGCCAGTAAATCGATCATCCGGGTCGCCAGTAAATTCGGCTTGGTTTCCAGGTGAATCTGCTCATCCGGAAATATCGGCGTCTGTTTCTCAAACACCGGACGCCGCTTAGCCTCCTCAGGGTCAAGCCCGTTGACCGCTTCAACCTTCAACAATCCGTAATACTTCTCGGTATCCTTCGGCGGGCGTACCTGTCCTACAACCAGGTCGCCTGTGCGCAACCCAAAACGGCGGATCTGACTCTGACTGACGTATACGTCTTCCGGCCCCGGGAGAAGATGGTCGCTTCGCAGGAAACCGATGCCGTCTTGTACGATTTCCAGAATTCCCCCTCCAAAAATATACCCCTGCTTTTCGGCGTTAGCCCGCAATAACAATATGATCAGATCATGCTTCTTCAGGCGAGTGTAACCACTTATGTCCAGGGAGCGCGCTATCTCTCTGAGTTCATCCAGAGTGCAGTCCTCCAATCCGGCCATAGTCATACTAAGCGTTTCCATAGTTCGTTCCTTGTCAGGCTCAACAAAAAGTCACACATTGCTTGCGCAACAGGACAGTTTCATTTGCATACGAGTGAGAGTGCTGAAAGCGCGGGCTGTCGTTAGGTCGTGAAGACAATCAGTCTACACAATACGATCTTTGGGGATTGTCCGAATTCGGACAGATTTTCTTGGTGAATTGACTTACGCCAGGGTTGGGTAAATGCGAAAGAGGTACACTTGGCGGATAATCGGCCGCGTCTGCCACCTATCCGCGACTTCCATCCGCTCCGCTCGAGCATTCTGAATCAATCATCGCCAATTGCGTATAGAGCAAGCCGGCTACTTAACTAAGTTCTGTTTGGATAGTCGAAGCGGACATATAGGGCGGAGGCAAACCGAGATTATCGAAAAACAGTATATCAGCCTTTTCAGAATACGTCAACTACAATTTTTCATAGGTCTCAGTCCAAAGCGGGGGCGAGCTCGCGTAAACCTCCGTCAGCAACAAAATCTGGCCGTTCCACGATCAACTCTGAGGCAAAGGAAACGCCGTCTCTGACAACTGACCACTAACTACTGGCCACTGCAGTTCTGGGCGGTCGGGCCTATTCGGCCCTCCCTTGTGCGGGGGCTCCGCCCCCGCAACGCCCCCTCTCCTGCAACATGCCTCGCCGACCGGGTGTCGCTATTCGTAACAGGTGCCCAATCGAAAGGGTTTCGCCAGACCACGTCCCGCCAGTTCCATCAAATCCTTGTACGTGCCGGCCTTGTGCCTGCCCTCGCACGCCCAACCGACGGACTCCACCGTAAGGCCAGGCCGGGCCTGCACTGTGTCTCGCCAAATGACGTTAACTGATTTCAGCCACCGCAGCCATCGATTCCCGCCAGACTATCCCCACCCCTATTCTGGGACGCACCCTTTTCGCTGGTCTCAGTCCCAAACGGGGGGGCAACTCACGTAAACCTCTGGCGGCAACTAAACCTGGCCTTTCCACGATCAACTCTGTGTCAGAGGTAGCACCGTCTCAAACCACTGACCACGGACCGCTGGCCACTTCAGCTCGAACCGCACAATGGCAAATCGCCACCCAATTCAGATTCTGATGTAAACCCCGGGGTACCTTCAACTGGGGACCGGGGACCGACCGGCGCACTTACCGGACAGACCTTACTGACCCCAATGGAGGAACCTGCAATACGTGGAATACTGTCGTTCAACTCGCCGTCGTCACACTGCCCGGCCGCCGCTGAACGCCGGCCGCCGCTGAACGCCGGCAGCCGCGAGGGCAGCGCCAACCAGGCGTCGACGCTGCCCCGCCTGCCCCCTCTACCACTCCCAGATGCCGGCGATATCCTTCAGCGTCTCAATGTCAAGGATCCCTATTCGGCGGTAACCCAGCTCCACCAGGCCCTGCCGCTTGAAGTCCCGCAATATGGCGCTGACAGTCTCTCGGTATGTTCCCAGTCGGTCCGCAAGAACCTGATGGCTGACCCCCTGAATCGTCTCTTCCGTGTCGCTGCACAACTCAACCAGCAGAGCCGCCAGCCGTTCCGGCAGCTTCTTGTAAGCCACATCTTCCAGCCTGTCCTCTACCTGAAGAAGCCGCCTGCCGTACGTCTGCAGCATCCCCCATCCCAGAATCGGATACTGAAGTGTCATGTTTCGCGCTTCGGCAGCCGGTATCGACCAGACCACCACTTCAGTGTCCGCCTCCGCGAAAACGTTGGCCTCCTGCGGCCTGCTCAATGCGCCCTCGCCAAATATGGCTGCCGGCTCCAAACTGCCAATCACCAGCCGGCGCCCCTCGTGATTAGGGCACACCAGGTTGATTTTGCCCTGCATGAGTACGAACATCTCTCTCTTCAGAGCAGTCGCATCCGCAACAACCTCGTGCGGTCGATACGAACGCATGCGTACATGCTTCCCAAATGACGGGTCGTCGTTGTGGAGATCCATCAAAGTCTGCAAAAGCTCTGGCTTTCGGCCCAGAACATCGTCGGCAACGGTGTGTCGATAGGAACTATCGAACATATATCACATCCTTTCTGGCTGCACCGCAAAACCGGGCTCATTCGCGGGCGCCAGCTAGGGCGGGTAAAACGGACACTTCCGCCGCAGAAAAACCAATGCTTACACCAAACCTGTACAAAACTTGTGTCGCAATAGACCCATTTTCAAAGAACTGCTCCGGTTCGTCCCCACAATTCATTCAGTAACTGTACACTGTCTGAAGTATAGCAGTTTTCGTCAACGATTTCTACACTTCCTGTCCTTACGGAATTCTTATAGACCCTGCATAAGAGGCTTTTCCCTCGATTTCAGTCTAACACTGAAAAGTTGCGTTTATGTTGCAGTATGGTTAGCATTTCATGTGCATTGGACCTCTACAGAACTGTTCCCCCCAAATCGGGTCCGCCCCTGGCAACAGGGCGCGATGCTTTCCCTCCCTTCAATCGTGTCCAGCTTTTTAGTACGCAGACGGCTGCCTCGCTGATGCAGACAGCGCACACGATTCCAACCAAAACGAAATCTCTGAGCAAACCTTCCACCCGTGCCCGCCTGTGCAACTGCGCTTGCAAAAAACTGCACTATATCTGGGACAATTTCCGCCAAAATAGTGCAATTGTAGACAATATCGTGTTATGCTACACTAAATTTCTGAAAGAAGGCCGGTCATCTGAAAGCCGCTCTTCATTTTCCGCGGCTCTCTCTTCACCATATCGTAACCACCGTACTGAAGCTTTTCTCATGCAAAACGCCTTCGCACCCCGACCCGTAATGTCGATGGCCGTATCGGGTGGGTCGAAGAATGGTCTCTTCCATTCATTTCACTCAAATCACGCGACGAGAAAAGCTTAATGGCAGGAATTTTGAAGAGAATCATCGCGGTTCTCGTAAGTATCGTCTGGCTCAGTCTCATTCTCGCACTGCTGGCCGGTTTTTTCGCGCCCGATCTGCACCAGCTTCTGCCCCCACCAGCAAGAGAATTCACAGACCCGCAAGTACTGCGTGAACGGTGGCAATCCTTCACTGATTCGCTGGTGACAGGAATCGGCGTGCAGCCTCCCGCTGAACCCGTAGCTACAGAAACGCCTACCCCGGATGCCGCGCTGTCCACCGCACCTACCGCCACTCCCGAGCCCGAGCCCTCTACCCCGACGCCGCCTCCCGTGCCTTCACCGACACCTACTTCCGAGCCGGCAGTGAGCCCCGACGATGATGTAGAACCCCCCTCTCTCGAAACCTCCGTCCCCCTTTCCGTCTCAGAGGCTGGGCAAGCCGACCTGCGCTCCGCCCCCAGCGAAGATGCAGACGTCATTGGGCTCGTAGCCGCAGGCGGAAGGATCAATGTAACCGGCCGCGACCCCACCGGGGATTGGTATCGCCTGGAAGACGGTACTTGGATTAACGCCGATGACCTCGTTGAAGCCCCGCTCGATCAGGTCCCTATCGTAATCGTCGAGACGCAGCAACCCCCTGAAGACACGCAAGAGCCTTCGCCGCCATCTGACGCAGAAACGGATGCGCCACCGACCGAGTTCGTTCCTGTCCTCGCCGCCGTCAATGCCGACTCCAATCTGCGCGCCGGCCCCGGCGTCGAATACGACCGTATAGATGGTATCAATTTCGGCGAGGAAGCATCCATCGTCGGTATTTCCCCGGATGGTGAATGGTACCTGCTTGAAAGTGGACTTTGGCTATTCGCCGCCCTCGTTACGGAAGCCGTCGACGTACCTGTCGTCAATGAGGATGGCCAGTTGGATCAGATGGCTGCTGCCGGCACAGAGCAACAGGAAACTGAGCAGACCGGCACGGACGAGCAACAGGCAGCGACCGAACAGACGCAGGAAGATACCGAACAAACCGGTACTGAGCAGCCGGAAACGGACGACCAGGAGACAGCGACCGATACAGAGCAGACAGACGCCGACGAAGAGCAACCGCAACCGGTCGTCACTGCCCCCCTCGGCGCCAACCTGCGCGCCGGACCGGGAGTCGATTTTGAACGGGTGGACGGCGCTGAAGAAGGCAGAGTACTGACAATTGTGGCCCAGGATGAAACTGGTGCGTGGCTGCAACTTGAAGATGGTTCCTGGATCTCCGCCGCGCTTGTAGCTAATGTCCCCGCTGACCTGCCCGTGGCCTCCGCCGAAGTAACCGAGGACGAGCAGGACGCACAGCCTGACGATGTCGAGCAGGACGCGCAAACCGGCGAAGACGATCAGGAAACACAAACCGGGGAAGACGACCAGGACGAGCAGACCGACGAGGACGAGCAGACCGACGAGGACGAGCAGACCGACGAGGACGACCAGGATACACTGGAAGAGATTACTCCGGTCCTGTTCGCAACTGTAAACACCGACGCCAATCTGCGCGACGGCCCGGGCCTCGATGCAACAATCGTCGACTTCGCCCCCGCAGGTACACAGTTGACCATCGTCGATCGGTCCGACGACGAAGAATGGTTACAACTCGAAAACGGTTTCTGGATTCTCGCGGCTCTCGCCGACATCCTCCCCGCAGAGGGCGAACAGGACGCCAATGATGATGCCGGGACATAGTCCAGCGAAGAGAATAACGGCGAGGGAGGTTTGCCCAGCCACAGGTCTGGATTACTTCACCCATGACTTTGTAGGGGTGTTGACAAGAGCCGTCTGAAGCACAGACACCGCAACTACCACAACTGACTCTGCACTACCAACGCGCCGTACCGGCCGCCCCAGGTTTCGGACATCATCGGGAACCATTCCGGCCGCGCGGCGTATTCTTTTGTACATGATCAACCAAAAATGCAACGCCCGCTCATAAACGAATCCACGGAGTGACTTTGATGCGTATTCTTCTCTATACCGGGAAAGGCGGAGTCGGCAAAACCAGTGTCAGCGCGGCCTGCGCACTTCGCTGCGCCGAACTCGGCTACCGAACAGTCGTCCTAAGCACCGACTCCGCCCACAGCCTCGGCGACAGCTTCGACACCCGCATCGGCAGCGAACTGGTGGAACTGGCGCCCAACCTCTGGGGACAGGAAATCGACCTGCTCCATCAGATGGACAAATACTGGGGGCGCGTGCAGGAATACCTGAATGTACTCTTCTCCTGGCGCGGCATGGATTCGCTGGTCGCCGAGGAAACCTCCGTGCTGCCGGGCATGGAGGAACTCGCCAGCCTCATGCACATTACACATCTGGCCGACAGCGGTGCCTACGACACCATTATCATCGACGCCGCGCCCACCGGTTCCACCCTGCAGCTGCTCAGCTTCCCCGATATCGCCCGCTGGTATATCGAGAAGATCATGCCCTTTGAACGCCGCACACTCCAGATCGCACGGCCTATAGTGTCCCGTATGAGCGATATCCCACTGCCGGACGACGACCTATTCGAGAGCGTCGAAGATCTGGTGAATGTCCTCGAACGTACAAGCCTCCTCCTCAGCGACAGCAGCGTCAGCAGTATGCGCCTGGTGATCAACCCCGAAAAAATGGTCATTAAGGAGGCCCAGCGCGCCTTCGCCTACCTCAATCTCTATGGCTATGCCGTCGATTCTGTCGTCTGCAATCGCGTCTTCCCCCAGGAACTGCAGGATGCCTACTTCAGTGGCTGGATCGAAGCACAGCGCCGCAATCTTGCCTTCGTCGAGGAAGCATTCCAACCGCTTCCCATCTTTCGCATTCCCTTCTTTGAGGAGGAGGTGCTGGGCCAGAATATGCTCCAGCGCATGGCCGCAACACTTTTCGGAAACGAACTGGTGCGCGGCGGCGAAGGTGACCCCACCCGCCTCTGCTATCAGGGAGAACCGCAGCAAATCTTCGCCCGCAACGGTCACTACATTCTCAGCATCGCTCTGCCCCTGGTCGCCAAAGAGGAGGTGAACCTGCACCGCAGTGTCGTCGACGAGCTCATCGTCCGTATCGGCAACTGGAAACGCAATATCGCCCTGCCAATTGGCTTGGCGCGTTTGCAGATCGACGGCGCCAAATACGAAGGCGACCGCCTCAATATCCTCTTCCGCAAAGAAGATGGCGATTCCGATGATGGACTCGGGTCGCTCGAAAGCAGCCCTTGGGCGCAGCTGAAAGCGCGGCTGCAAGGGGAGGCCATTTGAGCGGAACGGGGACGAACAACGCCGCAACGAGCGCTTACAGCCGTCTTAACGCGGCCCGCGCCGCGTTGAAGCCGCACATACCGTGAACACCGCCCCCGGGCGGCGTCGAGGAGGAGCACAGGTATAGGCCGGGTACCGGCGTGCTGTATGGCGGAAACCGCAACACGGGCCGCGTCCACAGCTGGCGCAGGTCCTGCACGCCGCTGTTGATGTCGCCGCCCACATAGTTGGGGTTGTAACGTTCGTAGTCGGCGCTGTTCATCACCGCCCGCGCCAGAACCGTATCCCGAAAACCGGGCGCGAACCGTTCGATCTGCGCCTCGACCGCTTCCGTCATATCAGCCGTCGAGGCATGCGGCGCGTGACAGTAGGCCCACAATGTATGCTTGCCCGCCGGCGCACGTGTCTTGTCAAACAGGCTGTGCTGCGCCACCAGCACATACGGCTGTTCCGGAATGCGCCCGCCGCTTGTCGCCTCCTCCGAGGCCGCGATTTCCGCCAGCGTGCCCCCCAGATGAACTGTGCCCGCGCCGCGGCAGACCTCCGCCCGCCACGGCACAGGCTCGCTCAGCGCATAGTCCACCTTGAACACACCCGGACCGTAGCGAAATCCCGCCAGTCTGCGCCGGTACGCGGTCGGCAGCCGCGCCCCCGCCAGCCGCAAAACCTGCCTTGGCGTCACATCCAACAGTACCGTCCGGCTCGCAGGCAGTTCATCCAGCGACCGCACCTGCCAGCCCGCTACGATATCCCCGCCCAGAGCGCGCAGATACACGCCCATCGCATCCGTAATCGCCTGCGCCCCGCCGCGCGCAAACGGCCACCCGACCGCATGGGCTAGGAGCCCCAGCAACATTCCGAATGCTGATGTAAATGGCTGCCGAAAACTAAGAAAGGAGTGGGCCGCAAGCCCCGCAAAAAGGGCCCGCGCCCGTTCTTCACGAAAACAAAGGCGTGACAGCACGTGCACCGGCATTGCCGCCGGAATTCCAAAACGCACCAGCGCCGGCAGTTCCACGCCCACAGGATACGGCCCCAGCACCATCGGCGCCAGCTTCTCCCAGTCAGCCGCTAACGAGCCAAAAAGCCGGGTCCATCTCCGCCCGTCCAAGCCGATCGACGCCGCCGTCTCTGCCAGCGAACGATAGAGTCCGACCGCAGTGCCGTCATCCAGAGGGTGCGCCGCCGCAATCTCCGGCTGGATCCACTCCACCCCGTAACGCTCCAGCGGCAAACTGCGCAAAAAAGGCGAGCCGGGCACCAGCGGGTGCACCGCCGCACACACGTCATGACGGTATCCGGGCAGTGTAAGCTCGGCAGTACGATTCCCCCCTCCGATCGTCTCCCTGCCTTCGATCAAAAGGACCGACTGCCTGGCCCTGGCGAAAGTAATCGCTGCCGCCAACCCATTCGGCCCGGCCCCGACAACAACGGCATCGTAACTAGCGCCCGTTGACATCTCCTCTCACCCGGCCATCCCCCCGTAGGGGCACCCCTTGTGGGTGCCCAAGCCCGCACCCCCAAGACGCGCCATACTACGGAAAGCCCCCGTAGGGGCACCCCTTGTGGGTGCCCTCGTAGTTACCCCACTCGCGGCATCTCCGTGAAACTCTGTGTCCCTCAAGGACTAACAACACTTCGGGCCAGCAAATTCCAGATCAGAGGATCGTCAACGACCCCAAGGCATTGGTCAGTCTGCGCGCCAATGCAGGAAAAGCAGCTCGGAGTGCTGCATTACGATGTTTGAAGAGCCCCATGAATCTGGGAGACGTATCAGAGTTCTGTCAGTCTGACTGAAGTGCGTGCCATCCCGCCAGTATTCAATGACTCCTGGCGGAAAGAATACATTGGTTCTATTCTGACACTTCCAGAGCTGCCAGAAGCGGCTGACCGCTGCGTAAACTCAATAGCGCCAGGGCGCGTGCCTTCTTAAGCATGGCTTTCCCGTAACTTTCTCGCAACGCCTGTAAGCGCACCTCTTCTCGCGGGACAAGGGGGCGCCGTTGTACGTCAAGAAACGCCTGAAGCTCTTTCTGATCTGTGGAAGCCATTTCATCCTTCGCAATCCGCCAAAGTGATTCTTCGTCGAGAAAAGTCATCTCCAGAAGTTCATTCCGTACCGATTCCGGGGCGCCATGTACGTCAGGCAGGCCGACCGCCAATGCCCCAACCAATACCTCTTCTAAGGGGTGGTCCAGGGCCTGGGCTGTTTCGCGAGCGCGAGTGAGGAGAGAATCGGAGACCTCATGTGTTAGAGTTGCCATACTTATCTTGCCTTGTTGCTTAGACGCAGTCCCTACAGGGTGAATCTAACATCGGTCTCTTCGATCATCAATCCCCATTGTGGTCAGCTACCCAACCAGCCTCAACCGCTGCGGACTGCGCCCATCTACCCGCTCCAACACACCCCGCGCCTCCAGATCCAGTTTCACAGATACCATGTACCAGCTTACCGAGCCCTCAAAGACGTCACCGATCCGCCGCCCCACCTCCTCCGTCAACTCGCTGAACGTGATACCCGGCTGCGCCTTAAGCGTCACCTCAATCGCCTCCCGCACCGTGTCATACTTGCCCTTATCAATATTCACACCCTGCTTTCCAGCCGGGTGCAGCGTCAAGATCTTTTCTGTCACCTGTTCCTCCCAAATGGCGGTCTCATCCAACCCGCGGCCTCAACCCTACATAAAGAGAAGAGAGGCAGATCGCCTCTCTTCCCAACACTATAGTCGCTTGGCAGTGGGTTCTACTCTCCCTCGAACAGCTTCTCGTTTCGGTGCAGTCGGCGGGCAATGCCGAATGTCTGGCCCTGCGCCCGCATCGTCGGCGCATGTGCCGCCAGGTAGCGGGCCGCAGCCACCAGCACCAGCACGGCCTCCTCCTGCGAGTTCGGGTCGGCCGACAGCAGATCATGCTGGCGGAATGCCGCCTCGATACACTGAATCGTATGGAAGTTGCGGTCTTCCCGCAGCAGCAGCGCACCCAGCTCCGCCCGCAGCGCTTCCGCGCCGCCTCCTTCGAAAAGGTACCTGCCGACCGCGTTGCCCGCCTCGTTCACCTGTTGCTGCTGGTCCAGCATGTCATCGAGCGCCGGCAGCGAAGGAGCTGCCCCGTTCGTACCGTTAGCCGCCGGCAGCCTCGCCGCCGGAATGTTCAGGAAACGGTCCAGATAGATACTCATCGCCGCATCGAAAACACCCCGCAGCAACAGCTGATACTCGTCCGGCGGCGCGTACCCCTCCAGACGCCGCAGACCCTGGTGGACCGCGTTGGCGAACGTGAACGTATGCAGAGCCGTGTCCCAGTCGCCAAACTCGTTGCTCGTGTGGAATCGCGCAATGCGCAGCGCCGCCGCATAGGTGACCGCACCCGCCAGCTCAACCTCGCTGGCCCCGCTCCGCAGCGCCGCCAACAGCGCCTCGGCGATCGCGTGCGGATCATCCCGCAACAACACCTCCACCAGTTCGGCGCGTCCTGCCCAAAGGCCCCGCTGCCCCTGTCCCGCGGCCAGGGCGGCTGGAATCTGTGCCCGCGCATCGCCCAACACGTCGATCAGATCGATCGGATTGCGCCACGCGTTCGACTCCTCCATCCGCCGCGCCGAGGCGTATCCGGGCACCAGGCTGGTCAGTACCGCTTCCGCCTGTTCCCAGCCGACGATATCCAGCGCTTCAAAGGCCTTGTTCGTAAAGTCCAGCGGATGTCCGACATCGATATAGCGGAAGTCCGTCGCCGCGCTGAACAGAATATCGGCCATCTCTTGCGGCCCGGCGCCCGACCTCAGCGCCGTGATGATGCACCGCTCCGCACCCTCCGCATCCCGCACCAGAATGAAGCGGCGGAACCACTGCTTCAACGTCTTCAGGTCCGGGCTGCCGTCCGGCAGAGGCGTAACCAAAAAGCGCGGCGAACTGCCTGCCGAATCAGCCGCGACCGCGGCCAGCCCGTGGGCCAGTGCTCTCGCCCTGTCCTCACGTCCCAGGCTGGGCAGGAGATTCTGGAAGCACGTCAGCATCGTCAAGCCCTGCCCCCAACCCTCCATGCGGTACCGGGCCCCGAACTCCAGGCCGGCCGCAAACGGAGACAGCGTGTCCCCGGCTTCGTCCACCATCGTGATCGCAGCCTTGGCCACAACCAGCGACAGATTGCGCTCCAGCCCGACCCCTAGACGGTGGCGCTGGTGCTCCACCGGATCGTGCCGCGGCGTTACATCCACAAACACATCACCGTTCCGCACCTCCACCGGGAAACTGGGCGTGTCGTCCGCCCACAGATCGAATGAACCTCCCGTGCACAGATCAAATCGGGCGTGGTGCCAGTGGCACGTCAGAATCCCGTCATGCACGCTGCCCCTGTCCAGGGGAAAACCCATATGCGGGCAGCGGTTGTCGAGCGCGTAGATTTCGTTCTCGTGATCGACCAGCACGATCACGTGCCCGTTCACTTGGACCGTATGCAGGCCGGTCTCTTTGACTTCGGCGACACTTGCAATGCGCTGAAAAGCGCCGGCAGCAACTTCGGTTGTCATCCTTTGCCTCCTCATCTCCTAATTGCCCAATCCATATACAAGGCATCAATCCGCACTTTGAATCATCGAGTACTACTACCAATAGTCTTTCAGCTCAGCCACGGTCAAACCGCAAGCCCAACTGAGACGAGCAAAGCTGTATCCCTCTCCTCACTCCTCTTCACTCCCTCCTCGCCGTTCCCTTCTCCTCCCGCACCGCTGTCAGCGCAACAAAACCCACCAGCGCCAGCGCAGTCCAGAACAGAAAAGGTACACCGGGCCCCATCGACTCCAGTCCGTTTCCAAGCGGAGGCGCGACGACAGATCCAATCCGGGAGATAGCCATGATCAGACCGGTGGCCGTCCCGGCAAGAGCCGGGCCAACCCCCCGCAGCTCGATGATCAGCGTCATCATCGTCGCCATGTAGCCGTCCCGCGTAATACCCGCGAAAAGAACCGCCAGCCACACAACGATCCCCTGCACGAACGAGAGGAGACCGAACCCAGCCACTAACATCAGCGCCGACGCCAGCAGCAGCGGACGGCGCACTCCCATCCGGTCCGACAACAGTGTAAACGGAACCGTGAACAACAGGCTGGCGAAATGGAAGCTGGCCAGAGCGCTGTCCGCCGTGCTCGGCTCCCAACCCGCATTGCGTAGATAGAGCGGCAGGTAGCCAAGCGATCCCTGTATCGCCCCGCCGATGCCAAACATCGCCACCGCCAGCAGCCACACGTTGCGCAGACGGACCACCTGCAGCATCGAGTCGCGCAGCGAAGGCCGGTCCCCTCGTGCTGTAACCCTTCCATCGCCGTCCGGCCCAGGCCTTGTAAACGCCCACAAAATACCGACGACGACTGCCAGCACGCCGTAGAATAGGAGAACGTTGCGCCAGCCGCCCAGCAATGGCGAAAGGAAAGTCGCGCTGATCAGCGAGCCAAGCAGAAAGCCCAACGCCATCCCCGCCGACACCACGCCGTTCGCCATCCCCAGCCGCTTCCCTGAAAACCAGACGCCGCACGTCTTGTGCACATTCATCGGCGCCGCCATCGGAAAGAGCCCTGCCACCAGTACCGTGGCAGTCAGGCTGCCGTAGTCGCTGGCAAACGCCCGCGTCGCCCCTGTAACGCCGGCAAGCAGACAGGCGATCACCAACATCCGCCTCGCGCCAATGCGGTCGCCAACTACGCCGCCGGTCAGGCTCATCGCAACGCCCAACAGCGAGGACGCCCCCCAGACGTATCCGATCTGCACCAGGTTCAGTGAAAGTTCAGTGCCGATCTCGTCAAACAGGACCGGCAGCGACATCATCGGCATGCCCACGACCAGCGTGTGGGTCAGCGCGGCCAGCACCAGAACGTACCATCGGTACGCGCCTTCGGCGGAAGCAGGGTCCGCGGACGGCGGGGCCGCAACGCGCAGCGGATCAGACACTTGCGGTCGCTCCCCCGTCGATGAGGACCTCCGCACCTGTAATGCTCGCCGCCCGGTCCGAGACCAGGAACAGCGCCATGTCCGCGATCTCGTCCGCCTCCGCCATGCGGCTTAGCGGCACCGACGCGATGCGGCGGGCTTTTGCCTCCTCCACCGAAATCCCCTGCGCTTCCGCCTCCTGGCGGGCGAGTTGCCTTGCCCGTTCCGTGTTCACGGGGCCGGGAGAGATGGCGTTGATACGCACGCCGTAGGGGGCAAGGTCCTGGGAGATCCCCTTCGTAAAGTTGATGATCGCAGCATTGGCCGTGCCGCCGGCAACAAATGACGGCGTGGGATTGTGGGCCGCAGCGCCTACAATGTTGACGATCCGTCCCTCCCGCCGCGCCTTCATCTGCGGCGCCAGCGCTCGCACCATCCGTATATATCCCAGCAGTTTCAGTTCCCACGCACCCTGATAAGCGTCGTCGCTCAGGCTGTAGAAGTCTCCGCTCGGCGCCGACCCGGCGTTGTTGATGAGAATGTCCACCTGACCCCATGTCGAAAGGGCCCGTTCGACCGCCCGTTCGACCCCGCCTGCCGTGCTCACGTCCGCGCTCACAGAGAGCGCCTTGGCGTTGCTCTCGGGCGCATGATCCGTGATCGCTTCGAGACCTTGGGCCAGCCGGTCTACGTCGCGCGCCGCGATCAGCACGCTGACACCCTCCGCGTACAGGGCCTGCGCGCAGGCCAACCCGATGCCCGCGCTGCCTCCAGTGACAATAGCTGTCTTGCCCGAAAGATTGAGTTGCAAGGTCTGCCTTCTCCTTCAAGAGTGTTGTCCTGCAAGATCTGCCTGCGCAACGATGGTTTACCTGGAGGCCGCCCTCATCCGCTTCCTTCTCCCGCGTCCCCGTAGATCTCGCAGTTCGGAAAGGTCAGCGAGAAACCGTACCAGCGCGCAAAGAGGTGCAGCGGCTGTTCGGTCGGCAACTCCTCTCCGGAGGGATCGAAAAGCCTGCCGTCGCGCACGATCGCACCGTCTTCCAGGCGCAGGTCGCTCCCATCCCACTCGGCATCCTGCCCATCGGCGAAAAGCGGCGTCGGCGTGCCCGACACCGGGTCCAGGTAGATCAGCACATTTCTGCTGTCGATGACGTCGAACAACACACCGTCCCCCGCCTTGAGAACCTCCAGCGGATAGTAACGGCTGACCCTCTCCGTCCACACCCCCAGACCCATCTCAAGCCGCGGCCGACGCGGGTCTTCCTCACCCATCGAACCCGCGAACCTCGGCGGCAAAAATCGTCCGTTGGTCAGTCGCACCAGGACCTTCATCAGGCCCGCCGCCAGACCAAAAGGCAGCGGCAGCCGTGACCGCGCTATACGCGCGTCCGGGAACTGCGCCAGCGCCTGGTCAGCCCGCATATGCCGCAGCGGCTCCAGTTCGAGACGCCTACCCTTGAGCGGACCGTGCAGACACTCGCCCGTGACGTGGTCCCAGTACGACCCCGTCTGGTGGTCCCCCATCAACGACATGCCGTTATACAGGCCCCGCGTCGCAAAACTGTATGTCTCCCCGTCGAGTACCGGCGTCAGACCGACGCCGCTGTTGCACGGCGCTCAGAAAGTGGCCAGAAACGGTGTCCCGTTCCACTCGCCCTGCGCCACATGGTGAAAGATCATCTCGCTGGTGAGCAGTGCCAGCGCCGCGCCCTCCCGCTCCAGCACCAGCACCGGCGTCTCCCCCCGCACCTTCTTTCCGCCCAACGCGTCGGCCAGCCCCTCTGTGCGCCCCACAGCCAGCGGCCGGAACATGTCCCGCTTGCTCAGGATCGCCCGCTTCGCGTCAAAGGCCGCCGCCGCAGTCAGTTCGCTTGGGTACCCTTCCATCTTCAGCCCCTTCCCCAGTCGAACACGGAAAACCGGCCCTGTCCTGGGGCGCTTCGCCCCGGAGCCGGTTCTACTGTCCGATCGAAAAGCGGAATACGGTCGTCTGCGTATACGCTTCGCCGGGCCGCAGAACAATCGATGGAAAGTGCGGTTGGTTCGGCGCATCCGGAAAATGCTGCGTCTCCAGGCAGAACCCGCCGCGGTGCGGATAGACCTGTCCGTCTTTGCCCGGGTTCGCCGCCTCCATCTGGTTGCCAGTATAGAACTGCACGCCCGGCTCCGTCGTCAGCACCTCCAGCACCCGTCCGCTGACCGGCTCCATGACCCGCGCCGCCAGCCTCAGCGTGCCCGGCTCCCCGTTGAGAACGAAGTTATGATCGTAGCCGCCGCCAAACCGGATCTGCTCGTCGTCTGCGTTGATGCGCGCGCCGATGGCAGTGGGCTGGCGGAAATCGAACGGTGTGCCGGTCACGTCCCGCACCTCACCTGTCACGATCAGCGCGTCGTCCATCGGCGTGAACGCGTCGGCATCGATCATGGCGACGTGGTCGTGGATGTTGCCCTCCCCGGCCAGATTGAAGTAGCTGTGATTGGTCAGGTTCACGATCGTCGGCGCGTCGCAGGTCGCATGATAGTCGAGACGCACCTCGTTGTCATCGTTCAGACTCAGCCTCACCGTCGTCTCTAGCGCCCCCGGATACAGGTCTTCTCCGTCCGGGCTGTCGTGTGAGAGCAGCAGCCCGACCTCCCGTTCGTTCTGAAAAGGCTGCGCATGCCACACCACATTGCCGAAGCCGACCTCCCCGCCGTGAAGATGGTCTTCGTTGACGTTGCGCGCAAGCTGGTAGCGCACACCATCCAACTCGAAACTTCCCCCGCGGATGCGGTTCGCGCAGCGGCCCACCAGCACGCCGTAATAGGGGTGCCCGGCCAAATACTCGTCGAGCGTGTCGAAGCCCAACACCACGTCCCCCGCCTCGCCGTCGCGATCCGGCGTCGTCAACGTGCGGATCAGCCCCCCGTAGTCCAGTACATCGACCTCCACGCCCCTGTTGTTGGCCAGCGAATACTGCCTGACCCCGTGCCCCCTCCCCGTCCTGCCGAATGCCTGGCTGCTTAGTCTCATTCCTCGTTATCCATAGTTTTTCTGCCGGTACTCCGCCAGCATCTGGTCCATCACCCACGACGTACGCGCGCCGCTGACGCCCGTGCTGGGACACTGCCCGTGCCCGTTCAACTCATCCACGATCGTCTGAATCAGCGGCTGATGCACGTGGTCCGGCTGCGTTACCGGGATCTCCTCGGTACCCGCGCTCGTCGTCAGCGCGATCGGGCTGGCATCGAAGCAGACATAGCCGATGCGCCCCTTCGTGCCTTCAATCTCCGTCCAATCGAGGTTTTCAAAGCCGGTGAACATCCACGTCCCCGTCCCCTGCACGCCCGATTCAAATGCAAAACTGCCGCACACAATGTCCTCGGCGTCGTAAAGCCCAGCCTGGTTCCCCGCAAACCCCTGCACGCGGCTGATCGGACCCAGCAGATAGTCGAGGATGTCCAGCATGTGCGAGCCCAAGTCTAGGAACAGACCCGCCCCCGCAATCTCCGGGTCAACCCGCCAGCCTCTCTGGTCCGGAAACGCATCACTCGGCCTTGGCTGCTGATAATAGCGAATCAGCACCGACCGCACCTCGCCAATCGCGCCCTCTTCAATAAGTTCCTGTACTTTTAGGAATTTCGGCAGCCGCCGCCGGTAATAGCCCACCCACAGAGGCACGCCGGCCTCTTCGCAGGCCCGGATCATCGTCTGGCACTCTTCGTAAGTGCGCGCCATCGGCTTCTCCACGTAGACCGGCTTGCCCGCCTCCGCCGCCTTGCACGTGTACGACATGTGCGTGTCCGGCGGCGTCGCCACATAGACCGCGTCCACCTCCGGGTCGTTGATCAGACTGTCGCCGTCATCGTACCAGCGCCCCACGCCGTGCCGCCGCGCGAAGTCCTCCGCCAGCGCCCCGTTGCGCCGCATCACCGCCGTCAGCGCCGAGCCATCGGCCTTGTACAGCCCCGGCCCGCTCTTGACCTCGCACACGTCCCCGCAACCGACAATTCCCCACCGAATCTTTGCCATCTCTCCGTCCCCTACCCGGCTCACCGTTAATTTCCCAATACCTACCAAAGATCACTCATAAGAGCCGTCTCTAACCACTGACCACTGACCTCTAACCACTGTCGTCCTCGTGCCCATGCACAGGCGTATGCTCGTGGTAAATCCCGTGCGCGTGCATCCGCTGGTGCAGCCGGTTATGCGCCGCCTCCAGCACCGCCCGCATCTCACGAAAGCGCTTGGCGTTCGGCCGCGGAGCGATCGTGTCCACATACGCAATCGCGCCCTCGATCTGCTCCAACACCGCCGACGCGTCCGGCTCGTTGAACAGCGGGCTGTCCGCCACCAGCGTCTGCACCGCGCTCGTGTGTGCCGCGATCTCGCCCGCCTCGCCCCGATAGCTGCCGCGTACCCGCAGCGCTATCCACGACGAAGCCGTAACCGCAACCTGCAAGCTGCCCGACGCGCTGTACTCCCCCTTCACGTCGACCTGGTCGACCACCAGCCCGCCCTGTACCACCTCCACCTGCTCGATCGGCACCTGCACCGACTCGACTCGCCAGTCGACACCCACGCTCCCGCCGCCGGCCGGCAGTTGCACCTGCCCGCCCGGCGCAACGCCCTCAACCGTCAGCTCCGCCAGCGGACCGATCGTCATAAACGTATTGCCCGCCTGCACCGCCGCCATCCAGTTCTCGTACGTGAACTCCCGCTCCCCCAAATGTGCGTAAGTGCGCACGCCCCCCAGCTGCGACGAGGCCGCCATCTTATCCGAGCCGCCCACAATTGGCAGTTGATAGCCCAGGTTCAGATAACGGTACCAGTCCGCGATGCCGTAAGGATTCAACTCCCGCTCACAGGGGTTGAAAGTCATCATCTCGATCGCATGGATCAGGCCGAGGACGATATCCGCCGCCCGCTCCAGTTGCGGGTTCGGCGCGTGCGGCATCACCACCAGCCCGCCCTGGTCGATACACTTCTGCGCCCACTCGGCCATCACCACCTCCTGCGGATCACCCAGGGCCGACTCCGACGGGCCGCCGCTGCACAGCGGGTGGATCATCTTGCCGTTGTAACCCAGCAGCGAAATGTGACCCAGGATCTGCATGCGGTTCTCCGTCCCCACCCGCACCAGAAACTCGCCGTCGCCGCCGAACTCACGCGCGCCCAGCGTGGTCCTGCCGTCAAAGTCGCTGACGTTGCTGAACATCTCGCCCCACTGGCTCGCCAGCAGATTGACCACGTGCACGTCCTCGGCCTGGCCCTCCAGCAGCGCCGTCGACGGGCTCAGAAAGTGAACATGCGTATCCGCTGTCACCCAACCCTTCTCGCGCCAGGGCAGCACCCGCTCCAGCTCGAACACCAGCTCATCCGTGTCGTCTGCGATCGTTACCTGCTTCCGCACCGGCGCCGTCTCATAGCCCTTCGTGATCTCCACGAAGATCTCGCCCAGAGGCATATCCACCTCGCAGTGGCCGTCGATATAGCTGTACTGGTTGCGCCCGTTCACAAACTCGCCATAGTTGTCCTCAAACCAGTGTGGGTTCACCTTGCGATGGCGCCCGCGCGGCGGCAGATACTCGCCGTGCTCTCCGTGAAAATGTATCCGCACCGGTACCAGGTTGTTCGTCCCCTTCTGCACCACCCGCACGTCGACCAGCCGGTGGGCCGGCGCCACCGCGACGATGGCGTCTGAAGCTTGGCCGTTTTCAAGTTGCGAAAGGTCATAGACGATCGGCTCGTCACTGTCCACGCCCACGTGCAGCCACGCCTGCGGATGCGCGCTGTACTCGATGATCAAGTCCCGTTGCGATACCGCGGGCTGCACGTTCGCCTCATCACCCATCCATCGGCCGCGGTCGTAGTCGAATGCAGCTCGGGCCGACATCACATAGCCCAGGTCGATAGCCAGGTCCTCGTATTCGCCGATGGCGTTGAACTCGACGCCTTCCGGCAGCGTCAGTCGCAGTTTGCGGCGCACACCGGGGCGCAGAGGGTGCTCCGCAAGATTCGTGAGGCTGATCGCGTAAACGGTCGATCCCTCGTTGCGCGGCTGCAAAACCAGGCGGCGAATCGGTCTGTCCGGATGCGGGTTCTCCAGCGCGTAAAGCCACATCTTCTCTTCCATCTGATCGCGGGCGGAACTGGTGCGCGTCTCGCCGCGGCCGTATTCGGTGCTTGGGACCCGCCCCAGCTGGATCTCCTCCGTCGCAGAATTGAAGACGGTCGCCTTCGCCGCCGGCACCGTTTCGAAGGGGCTGCCACCCCACACGACGCGACTCTGCTGAATTGCAAATCGGCGCCGAACCGGCGTCTCGTGACGGCTGCCGTCCTCGTACTCAAATATATAGGAGGACACGTGATCGCCCAGTTCGTTTCCGTCCTGCGCGAAGTCGGCAAACCCGTCCAGATAATTGGTGACGCGGTCCGCTACGGCATGCAGAAAAACCGCGTAGGTGGCGCGCTCCCCTCCCAGCTCGACCGTCACCGGTTCCTTGTCAAGCAGGATTACGGCAGGGCCTTCGAATCCACCGAGCAGGAACGGAACGCCGTTGAAGGCGGTCGAACCCGACCTGTCCTCAATCAAGGAGGGCACGCGCACCGATTCAGGAAGCTCGGCGCGTCCAACATTGAAGGATTCCGACAGATCAACGGGCGTAAAATGTGGGGAGACTGGGTTCATGGGACTCTCCGTTTCTGCCGCGCCTCGCGGCGGTTGATGCAGCTGTCTCGTCTGTATACTCTTTCCAACTCCAGGTGTGTCAGGACTCCGTCAGCCAGCGGTCGAACCAGTCGAACGCATCCTCCTGCATCGCAATATCGAACTTGTGCTCGCCGGCATAGAATGAGCAACTGTAGCGATCGCCTGCCTCCGCCTTCTCGTACACCTGCCTCAGCATCACGTCAGCCCGCCTCATCTCTGCCAGCGTGAACAGCGGGTCCTCCGTATTGTTCTGTACCATCGTCGGCAGCGGCGCCCGCATCCCCAGTATGTCCGGGTAGTCCATCTCCGTCGGCAAATGCGGCACGTAGATCATCCAAGTGTGCGTATGGCTCTTATTCAGCAGAAAGTCCCGCCAAGTCGTCATCATGCCCACACAGACCGCGCAGCGTACCCGGTCATCCAGCCCTGCCAGGTAGACCGTCCGCAATCCCCCGCCCGACAGCCCGCCGATGCCCACCCGCTCAGCGTCCACGTCATCGCGCCCGCACAGCACGCCCAGCGCATGCACATCCTCGGCCAGCCACACCCCCGCCCACGTCGTCCCCACACTGAGCAACGACTTCGCCAGGGTCGACTCGTGACCGCCAGCCCACTGGTTGTACGCGGCGATGTATTCCGGGTCCTCCGACTCCTGCTCCTCCATACCGTCGCGAATGGCTGCAGGCAGGTCCGCGATGCGTACGCGGCGGCTGCCGAAAGCGAAAGCATCCGGCACCAGCACCGCATACCCCCGCTTGGCCAGCCGGTTCGCCCACGGCGCGCCCCCGTACGCGCGCGCCTGGTGGTCGACGTTGACCGCATTCTGCTCGTCGCCCGTCTTTGTGATCTTCTGCCAGCCGTGGAACTTATGGCCGCCGTGATCGTGCAGAGCCAGTACGCCCGGCAGCCGACCGCTCGCACCTGCCGGCTTCAACAGCACCGCCTCCGTGCGCGGTCCGTATGGAAGCTGCCACGAGAGCTCCTCCACCTGTAACCCGTCATATTCGTACTGACGCTCGATCCGGCAGTCCTCCGCACCCTCCGTCTCCGGCATCGCCACCCGCTCGCGAAAACGCTGCCGCGCCGCCGGCCGCCAGGCTGCCGGCTCGATCCAGTGCGTGTGCCGGAAAGAGAGAAAACTGGGACCTTCGCCGGCAAGGGCAGCCGCCCACGAGCCGTAAGCGCCGAGCATCGAGTGAGAGGACATTCCGTCTGTTTCCTGGTGCATGGTATGACAGGGTCTTCAGAGTGGTCGCGCCGCCGCGCTGAGCGGTCTGCGCTGTCCGGGATACTATAGCAGGGATTGGAAAGAGGGGAAAAGCCGCGCTAACTTGGCGCGTAACCGCAGAAAAACAGAAAGGGGACCGCCGCAACCGTGCAGTCCCCCTTGCCACCGTGCTGCAATTCCGGCAGGACGTGTGGCTTACTCTCGTTTGTCAGGCGGCGACGCAAAGCGTCCCCAGGGCGCTTAGGCCCTGTTCAGTCTGGTTACCCTGCCCCCAATGAGCCATTCGGCCACATACAGGTTACCGCTGGCGTCCGCAGCCAAACCGTGAGGGCTGTTGAACTTGCCCGTCTCCAGGTGGCTCGTGCGTACTGACTGCCCCGATTCGTTCAAATTGTTGGGCCAGCCCGCAACGTCGCACACCTGCTTGTTGCCGCCGAGGTACGTGAGCAGTTCATCGTTTATATCGGTGACCACGAGGCGGGCGCGAAGCTCAGCAATGATCATCAGATCGCCATGTGTCGCGAAACAACTGGGCGTGTTCAGAAAACCGTCACCAAACATCCGCCTGAATCCACCCTCCATGTCGTAGACCTGTACGCGGTCGTTGGCCCTGTCCGCCACGTAGAGCTCCGGCTCGGACTTGCGATAATCAAAGAAGATGCCGTGCGGGCAGTTGTAGGCCCCGGCTCCTTCCTCGCCGTTGATGCTGCTGACATACTCGCCGTCTTTCGTGAACCTGTGGACTTGGTACGCGCCGTACCCATCGCCCACCCAGATGTCGCCGTTGCCGCCAAAGCGCTCCTCGTTCAACGCGACGGCTGTGGGGGCGTAGCGTGTGTCTTTGTACACGGGAAGGGGAGGCGTCTCCAGCCTCATGACCACTTCACCGCCCAATGTCGTCTTGAATACCTGACCGGGCCCTTCGCCCACGCCCGGAGCGTTCTGATAGCCGTGAAGATAGTGATTCTTGGATCCGTGGTCCACAATCCACAGATACTCGACTCCGCCCTCGTTGACGAGGGTGATCCCGTGCGCCTCGGCAAAGTCGCCGCGCCACGAGGAAATCAGGTTGCCGTCCCCGTCGAAGGTCATCACTTCCGGATCGCCGGGGTGGCTGGTCATAACGTTTCCCGATTCCGTGACAACGATGCCTGGATGCGCCCATCCCTTGCGTGAGCTTTCACTCTCGGGAAGCTTGGCCCAATTGTCGATCCAGTCGTATGAATGCCCTTCGCTGCCTACCCGCATGACACAACCTCCTGTGCCTGTCAATCTCGTTGTTGAAATTCAAGGACAGCTGTTTTAGCGTCTGCCTGCGCTTGAAGCGCGCCTGCCGCTCCCGAACATGCAGAGAGAAGCTTTCCAGCACACGTGATTACACGCGGGTCGGGGGACGGCGTGGGTGTGGTGCCGCACCAACATCCCCCGATTCTCGAAGACGTACTGCCCGGGAACGAACCGGCGCCTTCCGTTTAAGGTTTCAGGATGACCTTGGTGTACCCGTCGATGCGCTTGTCAAACTTGTCATAGGCGTCAACGGCGTCGTCCAGCGGCACCTCGTGGGACACTACGAAGCTGGGAGTGGCCTTGCCCGATATGATGAGGTCGCGCAAGTAGGCGTTGTACTGCTTCACGTTGCATTGACCCGTCCCCAGCTTCAGACCCTTCTCAAAGAGCTTCCCGAAGTTGATGGCCAGAGAGCCCCTCTTGGCGCCCTCGTCCACTCCACCGGGGTCCGATGGCACATACAGGCCCGGAATGCCCATGATCCCCGTGGGATTGATCAGGTCGATCATCTGATTCAGGACCACGTTGGGAATCTCGGTCTGCTCGCCTCCGGCGGCAGACGATCCTTGCGCAGCGGCCTGATAGCCCACGGCGTCGATCGTCTTGTCCACACCGTCGCCCCCGCGCATGTCCCTGATCTGCTCTACCGGATTGCCGACATCGAAATTGATGGGAATACCGCCAATGTCGCTGGCCATGTCCAGCCGCTCCTGCACGTGATCGATCGTATAGACCTCCGCCGCCCCTCTGATGATGCAGCTATAGGTGGCCATCAGCCCAACCGGTCCCGCGCCCCACACCGCGACGCTCTCGCCGGGACTCACGTCGGCAAGCTCAGCGCCGTGATAACCCGTGGGGAATATGTCCGCCAGAAGAGAGAAATCCCACTCGAACGCATCCCCGGACGGAAGAGGCAGACAGTTGAAGTCCGCATAAGGCACCTGAATGTACTCGGCTTGCCCGCCGACCCATGGTCCCATTGCCACGTATCCATACGCGCCGCCGGCAAATCCAGGGTTGACCGTGAGGCAGAAACCCGTAAAACCCCGCTGGCAGTTCTTGCAGAAGCCGCAGCCGACGTTGAAAGGCATCACGACCCTGTCGCCTACGGACAATGTCTTCACAGCGGACCCGACATCTTCGATTACACCCATGTTCTCGTGCCCGAAGACTATGCCCGGTTCGGCCGCAGTCCGACCCTCATACATGTGCAGGTCGGAGCCGCAGATGCAACTCGAAGTAATCTTGACGATTACGTCATTCGGATGCTTTATCTCGGGATCGGGAACTTCCTCTACGGCAACGCTGAACGGACCCTGGTACACGACGGCTCTCATAGTGACCTCCCCTTTGCCCTCTTGGAATGCTGAACCTAAGCGGTCAATCTCTTTAATCGCCGAGTCGAGTGTATCAGGCTGGGGCAGTCTTGTCAACACCCGAATCCAGCAGGGCTGCATCCCAAAATGGGGGCGAACTTCCCCATTCCTCAGGTCGCTGCGGAGCCCCAACCATCTCACGTTCAACTCTGAGCCAGGGGAAGCGCCGAAACTGCCCCCTGGCCAACAACATCCCTGGCCGACCGGGTGTCGATATTCGTTACAGGTGCCTAATCGAAGGTGTCCGGCCTGACCGCGTCCCGCCAGTCCCATCAGATCCCTGTTGGTGCCGGCCATATGCCTGCCTTCGCACCCTCCCCAGCTGACGGACTCCACCGTACATCCAGGCCTGACGCCTGCCCTGCGTCTCGCCCAAAGACGGAAAACAACGCCAATCACCGCTGGCACTGATTCCCCGCCAAACTGTTCCCACCCCAAATCTGGGATGCACGCATCCAGCGCACGAGTAGGGTTAAGAGGTCTGGTGAATGCGTGTGATGTCTGGACTATCCCTCAGGACAAAGACAATCCGCATCCTGTAACCAGCCTTCATCAAAACCAGGGACACCGCCCTGCCTACGCAATACACGGCGCAGTCAATCGCGGTGTCCCTGTTCGCCTTCCTAGTAACCAGGCGGCGGATCAACTGGCCCGTCAAACTGCATCGACGTGAAGACCCCGCCCTGCGGGTCCCCGATCACCGCGAACCGTCCCACCGTGCCTGTTTCGGTCGGCGGAACATGAATGACGCCGCCCAGCTCCTTCGCCTTGGCCGCCGTCGCCTCAATGTCTTCCGACATGAAGTAGGGCGCCCAATTGGGCGGAACCTCCCCCCAGGAATCGTCCATCTTCAACATGCCCGCCTGCATCCGCTCGCCCAACTTGAAGAGGTGGTAACCGTTCGGGTCGCTGTCATGACCCCAGCCGAAAACCTCCCCGTAAAAGCTTCGCGCCGTGTCGACATCCTTCGTCTGAAGCTCATTCCAGACAAGTGCATTGGGCATGTTGACCAGCTGCGCGCCGATGTGCTGCCTCGGCTGCCACAGACCAACCATCGCCCCCGTCGGGTCCTGGAGCACGATCATGCGCCCTGAATCCATGACGTCCATGGCCTCCATCGCCACCGTTCCGCCGGCAGCAACCGCCTTCTCGGCCACCGCATCGACGTTGTCGTGCTTGATGTAGGATGACCAGACCGGCGGAATGCCCTGCTCCATCATGTCCTGCGGCAGGTTGCTCAGGCCGGCCACGTTATACCCTTCAATCTGGCACAATGAGTAGTGGAAGCCCATCCCCGTCGGGATATCAAAATACTCCCAACCGAACAGACCGCTGTAAAACTCCTTGGCCGCGGCAGGGTCGGTTGTTGCCAGGTCCACCCAACAGAACATGTTGTCCGGATAGCGCTCTACTACCTGCATAAATCTCCCCCTTCTCTGACAGAATTCGGTAAGTTTGTCGCCTGCTTGACGCAGACCCTTTCCAGTTTAGCACGAATAGATCATACGTGCTAATTCGGCAACGGTCGCGATCACACAGTAGGACGACGTCGGGAGAAAGCAGGTTCCATGCTGCGCGGTCATAGACGCGAAAAAGCCGACCGGCTTCCCGGTCGGCTCTGTACTTGGCTTCGATCTGTAATCAGGCCTCTTCAAGGTGATGGCGGTTGCGCAATCCTGCAAGAACGCCACCAACATTCGTCGCTACGATATAGACTCAAAATGGTGCGACCCACCATTTTCAGAGTGCTGAGGTTAACGAATGCACAACCTGCTGGAGGATCAGTCGGCGGCTTTGGCCAGTGACCCTTCCGGTACCGACTGTAGCTCCGAATATGCTTCTGCGCTGGTCTTCTCTGCTAATTCAGCCAGAGACAGGTCCGCGAGGGCAGCCACCCGCTCGGAGGCATGGGTAAGGTCCAACTTTCCGGCCACGCCGCAAGCGTAGTCCGGATCGGCCTTGTAGAAATGGACAAGCTGACGCACCTTGATGCGTTCGGGCACACCATCCATCGCTTCGGCGATATTACTGAACAGCTGCTCTTTCTGCTCCTCGTTCATCAGGCGGAACAGATTGCCGGGCTGGGTATAGTCGTCGTTACCCACGCGATGGTCGTAGCGATCAGCGTCGCCGGACACCTTGAGCGGCGGCTCGAGGTGTCGGGAATCTTCGACTGCTCCCCCCATGCTGTTCGGTTCATAGTTGACCGCACCGCCGAAGTTGCCGTCAAAACGCAGGTTGCCGTCGCGATGATAGTTGTGAACAGGGCACTGAGGTTTGTTGGCAGGAAGAGCGGCATAGTTTACCCCGATGCGGTAGCGGTGGGCATCGGCGTAGGACATAATCCGGGCCTGGAGCATCTTGTCTGGCGAAAAGCTGATGCCGGGCACAATGTTGGAGGGTTCAAACGCGGCCTGCTCGATGTCGGCAAAGTAGTTATCCGGGTTGCGATTGAGTTCCATTATGCCGATCTCGATCAGCGGGTAGTCGCCATGCGGCCACACCTTGGTCAGATCGAAGGGGTTGACGTGGTAGGTCTCGGCATCCTCTTCCGGCATCACCTGGACGCAGACGCGCCATTGCGGAAAGTCTCCCTGTTCAATGGCTTCGAAGAGGTCTCGCTGCGAGCTTTCTCGATCCCGCCCGACGATTTCGGCCGCTTGCGCATTGGTCCACGTCTTGATTCCCTGCATGGTCTTGAAGTGGAACTTGATCCAGAAACGCTCATCGTCTGCATTGATGAAGCTGTACGTGTGGCTGCTGTAGCCGTTGACAAAGCGGTATCCCTGCGGCAGACCGCGAGTACTCATCAGGATGGTGACCTGGTGCAGGCTTTCAGGGGAGAGTGACCAGAAGTCCCACATGGCTGTGCCGGAGCGCATGTTCGTCTTGGGATCGCGCTTCTGCGTATGGATGAAGTCGCCGAACTTATAGGGATCGCGTACAAAGAAGACCGGCGTGTTGTTGCCGACCATATCCCAGTTTCCGTCTTCAGTGTAAAACTTGACAGCGAAGCCGCGGACGTCGCGTTCAGCGTCTGCGGCGCCGCGTTCACCCGCGACGGTCGAGAAGCGGAGCAGGCAGTCGGTCTGTTTACCTACTTCAGAAAATATTCTGGCCTTGGTGTAGCGCGTGACATCATTGGTTACGGTGAAGGTGCCGTAAGCCCCCGAACCTTTGGCATGCACGACCCGCTCGGGGACGCGTTCGCGGTTGAAAGTAGCCATCTTCTCCAGGAGCTGATAGTCCTGCATCAGAAGCGGCCCGCGGGGGCCGGCAGTTAGTGAATTCTGGTTGTCGCCGACTGGCGCCCCGTGAGCCGTTGTCAATTGTTTGCGTTCAGCCATTGATTACCTCCTATGAATCTTGACAGTTAAAGTGAACTACCCCCAAACTGCCTGCCGGCGAGAGCGACGGCTCCGACACCTTAAGGACATGCTCCCGGTTGTGACCTGGAGTACGCTTTAAGGCAAGAGAAAATCTGCGAGTTTCGCCTTTGAACACTTCCCCGTTCGCGTGAGCTTTGTTCGGTATGGCAGGGTCTCACCGCAATATACAGAAACTCGACGACTTTGTCCATAGCGCCATGTCCTGAACTCAAGGCAGTAGTGGCAAGGATACACCCGAAAACGGGCGATTACCAAAGGGTGATCACCCGCTCCTCGCCATCTCTGAGTGCCTGCCGATTCCTGCTCAGCGAGATGGTGACGGCCACATAGGCAACAAGACCAAAGATCACATACGGCCAGGGGGTCTGACCGGCGACGGCAAACACGACCGCGCACACCAGCGAGGTCGCGCTCACGCTGTAGGTGCCTATCGATGCCATGCGGCTCCACCAGATCAGCAGCAGCCCCACTAGGCACACGACCCCGCCGATAAGCGGCGAAATCGCCAGTATGGTGGCCGCAGTCGTGATCCCGCCCGCACCCCCCTTGAAGCCCAGATAAAGCGACCAGTTGTGACCGACCACCGCACACGCGCCCGCAAGCGCCGCCGCAGCAGCCACCGCGATCGCACTCACCTCAGGCATAAACGCACCTGCCGCGTAGCGAACCAACAGCACTGCCGCCGCGCCTTTGAGCGCATCACCCAACAGTGTGGGGATAGCCGCCTTCAGCCCGGCCGCCCGCCACGCATTGGTCGCGCCCGTGCGCCCGCTGCCTACCGTGCGGATATCCACACCGTATACCCTGGTGGCCAGCAAACCGACCGGCACCGACCCAAGTAAATAGCCGAGCAGCCCACCCCCGACAATCAGCAGCAATTCCATAGCAGAGGCACCGTCATTCCTCGCGCTGGGCCGGCCGCAGTCCCGGTCCCCCTTCGCCCAACAAACATTGTGGTCTCCTGCCTTTCGCGAGCTTACGCTAACTGAACTGCGGCTCTTCCTGAGACGGATCGCCCGGCAAGTCCGGTGGCGTCTCCATATCTGAGGGCAGGTCCAACGACTCCTCTACATTCTCACTCCGCATGTGCAGCTCCCCTTCAAGCGTAGCCCCCTCATCCAGCAGGAAGCTGTTCACATGCAGCGCGCCGCGCACGTAACAGCCCGCCAGCAGTTCGACACGGTCGGCGCGTATCACGCCGTCAAAATATCCCCGAATACTCACGTTCCGGGCCCGAATCTCGCAGTTGACGCGGGCGGCCTCCGTCAGGATGACATTGGCCAGCGTTTCCAGCAGGCCGCTCTCTACCACTCCGTCAATACGGATGCTGCTGTCGCTGCGCAACGCCCCGTTGTACGTGGCCCTAGGCCCAATGATAACCTCGATCGCGTCCGGCTGTGGCCGTTCGTTTCGTCGAAACACCTCTATTCCTCTCTTGCACGCCGCCAGCTGTCCCGACGACCGCAAGCAACTGCGGCCCAACCGACAAACGGTTTCCCCCCAACCTCACCGGGGTAAGCGTAAAATTGCCCTCATCTGCTGTCTGACAGGCGAACTGATTGCGGTGGGATGGGGCCTGAATTTCACTGCGCGAAGTCTAGCATAGGCACCCGATCCGGGCAACCTCACTTTACTGTTTCAGGGCGCGAAGAACCTGTCTGGCAGGTCGCCCAAAACCACCTTCAGGGCCTCCGAGTCGGTGCCCCTCAATGGCCCCCGGCCGCCATTCTGGGAACCAGGATCGATGCCCAACAGTTATCGTAAGCATCGGCCCTCTGCACGATACCGGCAGGGGGAAAAGGAAAGGAGAAAAATGAAACGGAATCTGTTCCTGGTCTTCTGGATTATCGGAATCCTTATGCCAATGGCCTGGCTCCTCCGGCCCTCGCCCGTGGCCTACCGCATCTTCAACACACTCTTCAGCCCCGCCTGGATGCACATCCTCATGCACAGCCTGCTCTTCGCCGTATTGGGCGCCCTCCTGATGCAGCGCCTGTCCGGTACCCCTGCCCGCCGCGTCGGCCTCACCCTCACCCTCGTACTCGCCGCCGCCATCCTTCAGGAGGGCTTCCAGCTCCTCAGCCGGCAGAGCGTACTACACCCGGACAACCTCTTTGACATCACCGTCGACATGCTCGGCGGCCTGCTCGGCCTGTCTGCGTCGCTGGCCTTCAGAAAAATAGCGGCCAGAAGGGCCGCGCGAACGCAAGTGCCGACAATGTGAGACCTGATGTCGAGACAACATGTCCAAAGCTGCCGCGTCAACTCCCTGAGCGACCCGCAACCGACCGCCACCATTCGTAAAGCGGATGGCGCACGCCGGGAATATAGCTGGCGCTCGACTGCATCTCGGCCAAGGCCGCCCTCAGTTCGTCCCCGGGGATACGGGATTCCTCCGCCCACCACTTCAATATTTCCAGGGTGGAAACCAATTCTACCGGCGGACTGAGCTGCCCAAGTACGCGGCGGGCCTTTCGATCGTCGGTCGCGACAGCGCATCCCCGGTGAAAGGCCAGCGCGCCGGTTACCGCCTCGCCATCGTCAAGTTCAGCGGCCAACGCTACGAAAGTGGCCTCCTCTACCGGTTCCTCCGCGCGCATCAACTGAATCAGGCCCTCTTCAGTAAAGGAACTCAGATCTACAGGTTCGTGCACCTCCTTGCCATCAGTCCTGCTGCGACGCCAAACAAACAGGGCTTCGCGTTCGGCCACATAGTCGGCGACCCAGAACTGATTGGGCAGTGCGATAGCGATCTCTCGCAGGTGACCGGTCGCATATAGGTTTAGCAGGCAGCTGGCATCGAGTAGGATCGAGTCGAAACCACGCGTCACGAAAAAGTGTACCCTTCAGACGTCTGGTACGGTAGAGTGCCGTCGTTCTCTATCGAAGGAACTTGCCATCTTCTACTGCTGTGGAACAGGTTCCTCCTACCCGAAAACGCTGCGCGTGAGATCGATGGTGAGCAAGCCAACTTGGCCTCCATCATGGAGAAACGAAGACTGTGCCAGCCCCTGGATCAGTCGCCTTGCTGCTACGCGGTCGACTCGCAGATAGCGGGCCAATTCACCTTCGGTCAGCTTACCGTCTTCGTAGGCCAGTGCAGCCAAGTACCGGTATCGAACTGGCAAGACCCTTTCGTCGCTGGCATAGGGATGCATATCTGGCTGCAACAGTGCTTCTTGCGCCTCGAGTCCGCCCTCTCGCAACCGCTCCCATGCCCCGCCCGACAGAAGACGCAGCGCCTCCAGGCGCAGCATCAACGCTTCCACCGACACGGAATATTGACCGGCCAGAAGACAGATCTCCGCCCCCGTAATCTTGCCCCCGGTCGCGCGTGACGTCTCAGCAAACCTGCGTCGCAAACCTGAGGTCGGCATCAGCAGGCAATTGGCAAAGGCATCCGCGAAGCCCTCCCCGGAACGCGAGCGACCCTGCCCACCCAACATTGATACCTCCGACCTGAAGCGGTCTGTGAGGAAGTGCCCGTACTCGTGCGCCAGAGACCATCGCTGCTGGTCCAAAGGATGGCGGGCGTTCAAGGCGATACAGCCGCCCAGCAACTCCGAATAGCTGAACATACTCGCCACGCACGCGGGAAGTTCGATGCAGAAAACCCGAAGCCCGACATCGTTCTCAAGAGTCTCTCTCAAATTCAGGAGCGACCCGTCGCCAAGCGCCAGACGGTGTCGTTCGGCCAAGGCCACATCCTCCGCTGCAACTTCGGGAGAGACCCCGCCCGTCGCGTATTGGGCGGGATAGTTGCCGCATGACGACGCCTCGTTCAGCTTTTCAAGATACACATAGTCTTCGCACAATCGTTGAAATGTCTGGACCGCCTCCTGCATCTCGCCCTGGAGCTTCTGAGATTCCAAACTTGAGACGGCTGCGCGAAACAGCAAAGTAAAATCGGAAAAAACGCCCTTCGCGCCGACGAAATCACCCACCGGCCGGCCATACAGTCGGGCCATCTGTATCAGCTCATCCGGCCGGGTTCGCCGCTCGCCCTTTTCTAGTGCCGTAACGGTAGTACGGGCGACTTCCAAGGTGTCGGCTACCTCCTGCTGCGTCAAGCCGCGAGCCTTGCGTGCCGCCTGTAGGCGGCGTCCTATCACCGGCGGAGGAATCGTCTCGACTGCCTGCCCTTGCATGGTGCCTCCTGTCTGTCGGGAGAGAACAAGTAAGTTACTTATCGAAATGACGCACCGTCTGCCTTATGCACATGATTTACTTACCTCTGGCCGTCCTGACAACCCCTTTGGATGGATGGCCGTTCTATATCATGTAACCCCGGGTTTTCCTTTCACTATGCAAATCCTACCACGTTTTTCTGACAATGTCAGACCTAAAGTGGATTCATACTGCAAAAATGTCAGAATTGGGTACAGTAGAGTTCGCACGTCGCACCCTCCAGGATCTGCGCCAATCCTCTGCAGGTGAATGAAACACATCCCAGTTTTTCAGGATCTCTCCTCCGGTCCAACCTGCCATATACGCGCAAACCATGTAAAATAAAACGAACAGCGCACAACCCGTACGCAACCACCACACCACCGCCTCACCCGCCCCTGCGGAGCCCGCCCATGACCCTGCCGCTGCGCTCTCTCCTCTTCATGCCCGCCGACTCGCCCCGCAAGATCGCCCGCGGCGCCGGCCTGCCCGCCGACGCCATCATCGCCGACCTCGAAGACGCGGTGGCACACGCCCGCAAAACGGTAGCCCGCTCGCTTCTCGTCGACTCCTTCCGCACACTCCCCCAAGACGGCCCCCTTCGCTGCATTCGCATCAACCCCGTCCATAGCCCCTTCTGGCCCGATGACCTGCTCCAGACCTTCGCCGCCGCGCCCCAGGTCTACGTGATTCCCAAAGTCGAGTCCGCCGCCGACCTGCAAAGCGTGAACAATCAGCTGACAGAATTGGAATGCTCCGCAGAAATGCCTGTCGGAACTGTGCGTCTGCTGCCGATTGTAGAGAGTGCTGCAGGGGTGGTCAATCTGCCCGAAATTGCCCGCGCAGATCCCAGGATCGTGGCGCTTGCCTTCGGCGCCGAGGACTTTGCCGGCGATATCGGCGCACAGCGCTCGCGCGAAGGCTGGGAGGTCTTCTATGCCCGCAGCGCCGTCGTCACCGCGGCCGCCGCCTTCGGGCTACAGGCAATCGATACCGTCTATACCGACCTGGCCGACGATTCCGGTCTGGCCGATGAATGTGAGACTGTTCAGAAAATGGGCTTCCGCGGCAAACTGGCGATCCATCCTCGCCAGGTGGAGGTCATCAACCGCGCCTTCACGCCCGACCTCTCCGACGTGGCCGCGGCGCGACGGCTCATCGCCGTCTTTGAGGCCCATCAACGGGCCGGGCGTGGCGTCTGCGTTCTCGACGGCAAAATGGTGGATATGCCGATGTATCGTGCCGCGCAGGATCTGTTAGCCAGGGCGGGGAATGGGACGGTAGGAGAACGCCCCAATTGAACTGTGAGAAGCGAGATCCGCTCTCTCTTCTCCATACCTTTCTCTAGTCGCGCACCGGACGTAGACCAAGATAAACGACGCGACCGCCCAGCGTCTGCAAAATTGTGCGCGCCGGTTTCCACGGCAGAAGCTGATTCAACTCCGATGGGCTCAACGGCGTATTGTTGTTCGCCAGAAAAACGCGGAAACAGGCCGCCGTCAGCGAAAGATGCTCGTTGATGTAGTCCGGATCCTTGGTGCAACGGCTGCGCAGACATTCCCACAGGGCATCCGTACGGTGAACCTCCCCCGTCTCCGGGTCAATCCAATCCACATCTTCCGTGTTTCTATGGTCCTGGAATCTGTCCCGGCACTCCGTGCACAACTGATCGCGTAGGTATAGGCGGAAATTCCGGCCGCTCTGCTCCCACCAATTGTAGTCGATGTGAAACTTTGTGTTCACGTCCGGTCGGAACCACTTGAGTTTTTGCTTGGACGCTGCCGCTGTCATCTCCTTCTTATCCCTCCTCGATAATCAACATCCGGTGAAATTCGTGCGATCCCGGCTTCGCATCCTCACCTCACTTTGAACAGTCCGTCCCCATAGTCCTGGAATCGGGAATTGCTCAGCAATGCAGAAAAGATCGGTCCCGGCGGACACCGCCAGAACATGTTGACCGCACTGTATATCGTCTTGACATGCGCCGTGCCCTGCGGGTTCAGCTTCGCAATCTCCGGCACGATCATATCCACGAGCTGCGCAAGCGCATCGTCGTTGCCTTCCAATCCGGCGTTGAACGCCTCCAGCCCCTCCCGGTCGTCGCATGAAACAATCAGGTCGAAGTCATACTCACAGGAGATCTGCACCTTGTTCATCTCGAGGCCGAACCGCAGCTGTTCCGCATCCACTCTCGCAATGCGGCTCCACTCCCGCCTCATGCGGCGCGGGCGGTAGTCAATGACTACCTCATCCGCCTCATTCGTCCGCTCCAGCGTGATCAGCGCGCTCACCGGAAGATTGTGCCCAACCATCCATTCCTTCAGACCGCACACATAGCGTCCGCTATGGACCACCCAAGCCTTGTGGCGGGTGCCCCAACGACCGTCGACCACCGTCACCATCGAACGCTCCTGCGCACTGTGCGGGAAAAGCGCCCGCGTGCGGCTGCTGAGCGGAAGCGTCCCGTATAGCCAGTGCGGGAAGGTCAGCGTGAAACTGATGCTCGGCACAACCGACGAGACCGGCGTGCTCGCGCCGCTCTCGCCCCATTCGTCGTCCAGCTCCCACTCCATCTGCAGAAGTTCCACACTCAAGATTGCCCGGTTGTAACGGCCTATCCTGGGACGCAGGAGCGGAGGGATCGTCTGCGCCTCCGCTGGTTCCAACCGCGACAGGAACCACAGAGGGCCGCCTCCGCTCCCAATCTGGTCGAAGCGTTCATCATTCCCAAGCGCGTGATTCAAGCTGATAACCTGCATGGCCTGCGAAACATTCTCCGACTGCAGATCGAGCTCCGGCAGCAGCTCCTCAGGCGACATCGGCCGGTTCTGCATCTCAAGCAGCGCCTCGGCAATGTTCAGGTGACCCACATGAACTTCGGCCAGCATGTCGGCCAGCAACCAGTAGTCTTCAATTGCCACGAAATCTTCGTTCCGCTCCCCATCGCTCAGGACAAAGAGCAAACTCTCTTCGATCTCCTCCTGGTACAGAGAATGAATCTCCTCGGCCGAAAGGAGAGCCTCCTCATCGCCTGTCGCCTGACCATTGGTTCCGTTGAGCCGGTGGCCCGTCTGAAGGTTGGCCGCAAATTCTCGGGTCTCGCCCGTGTCGGCAAAACCCACCCGGATCACGTCGAAGGCGCCATGCTCCGGGTTCTGGCCCGCACGCGTCTCCAGAACTTCTCCCACCAGAAAGTCCATCGCCGGAAAGATGAGCGTCTCCCCAACATCATACAGGTTCATGGGCTGGTAGACCGCCCCCTTCTTCAGCTCGGACTCCATCCGCGCTGTCTCGCGGCGCTGGTATTCCTGGATCAGGCGCAGCGCCAGCTGGCTGGTCGTCATCGGTGACTCTGCATCCAGGATCAACTCATGGATAAAATCCAAATCTTCATCCGAAACTCTGAACTGATCGCGCCAAAATGAAGCAGTTTGGGTCCTTCGCAACAGCACGTCTTCCTCCTCCTGGAAACGCAGGCATCCCGCCTGAAAAAGTCGGCTCAGCGCCCTCCTGCTCGTGGGCACCAACGGCCCCGGCTCCGCGCTTTCGCGGTCTGTGTCCAAACGCATAAACTTCCCCGCCAGACCGGAAAAACTACGCAAACCGTCGGACTGCAGAGTAAGTGAAAGGGCTCTCGTTCCTATTCTTCGCCCGCAACCGGCGTCAAGGCGGTTTTGCAGCCCAACAATGAAGTATAGCGGTTCAGGCCCCAAAATTCAAGAACGCGCCAATCTGAGTTCCATCCCAAAATGGGGCGGTTTCCCCCACACCTCTGTCAGAAACTAAACCATGACGAGTCCAAGATCAACTCTGATGCAGGGGCTACGCCGTCACTGACTACTGACCACTGACTACTGACTACTGCAGTTCTGGGCGGTCGGGCCTATTCGGCCCTCCCTTGTGCGGGGGCTCCGCCCCCGCAACGCCCCCCCTAATGCCTAGTCGACCTGGTGTCGATATTGGTGACAGGTGCCTAATCGAATGTGTCTGGCCAGACCACGTCCCGCCAGTCCCAGAAAATCCCCGTAGGTGCCGGCCTTGTGCCTGCCCTCTCTCGCCCCAAAATTAAACTGCACCCCAGTCTGAACTGTGAAGCACCCCTTCTCAACCACCGTCTCCCAGCCGCACCCGCGCCAGCGCAACCTCCGCCTCCCATACGCCCAGCTCGACGGTCGGGCTCAGCGTCGCCGAGTCGTAGACAACCAGCCGCAGTTCATAGTCGCCTGGCGGCAGATCAGTCGGAATATCAAGGTAGAACACCGTATCGACCGGCTCTTCCTCCAGCCAGCGGCCAGTGCGTCGGTGCCGCGAATTCAGCAGAACCGAATCTTTCTGATAGACCCGTCCCCCCTCGGCATCGTGCAAACGCAGCGAAACCGAATAGTCGATCTCCAACCCCGGCGCAGTCTGCCACTGCATGGCCAGCCACAGGGCGCCGCCCTCAACCAGACTTAGCGCCTCTTCCGTGTTCAACTGCCCTTCGCCCTGACCCGTAGCAAACCCCTGCAGAGAGATTCCGCCATCATAGTCTACCGTCCGCGACTCCAGATACTCGTAGAAGGTCCAGGGGCGATCTGTCGCCATACCGGAAAAGGTGTGAATCCAAAAGCTGCCATGCTCCTCCGCGCCCTCATAGCGCCCATACTTGCCGAGAAGAACGGCTACATGTTGCTCGGCAAGCGTGTCCCCGCTGACACGGTCGTTCGCCCAGTCGACAAACTTTACCGTTGCCGGATTCCCCATCGCCCCAAGCGCCGATTCGAGTTCCTGCGGCAGATAGGGGACACTCGCCGCAATCACGTCGACCGGCGCTGAACCCGTATACAGATACTGAAAACTGAAATGCTCGCTGATCGTATACGGTAACAAATAGACAACCCCCGGAACGTGCGGCTGCGCGTTCAGCGTCCGCGCCAGCTCAGCCCACTCCGTCTCGTTCGCCTCATACACCACAGGCAGATTCGCCCACGTCTGGAAATAGGTGCGGTATGTAAATGCCCCCTGCACCAGAATCAACCCGCCCAACACAAGCCCCAATCCGGCGGCAACCCCGTTCCCCATCTGCCCAACGGCCTGCAGTCGTAAGCCGTCGCGCCGCGCCCACAAGAACTGCACAGCCTCCCACGATCCCACAGCCGCCAGCAGATAGATGACCGGCGTCGCGCCCATCATGCGCAGGAAGTGGGGCAGAATATCGTCCCGCGAAAGCATCGCCGGCAGCAGTAGCACCCCCAGCCACAGCAGCAGCAGACGGTAGGCGGGCCGCCTCCAACGCCAAATCGCCATGCCCGCGCCCAGCCAGAAAAAGATCGCCTCCCATGGCCGCAGCATCGACTGGCCGGCAAAGTTGTGCCGCCAGTTCGGGTCGCCGCGAATGCCGAAGACCAGCAGATGATCCCAGACATTCCCAAGGAAGGAACGGAACGCGTCCCCTTGGCCCCCGCGCAGCAGCCACACCTCTTTGCTGCGCATCAGAAAGTGCTCAGGATTCAGCGCAAAATGGAGCAGAATCGGCGCAGCAACCAGCGCGGTTACGCCAATAAACACTGCCGCCCACGGCACTTCTCTCCGTACCTTTTCCCTGGAAAAGGAACCGAACGGAATGAGAAAGCTCAAGCCAAAGAGCAAAAACAAAAAAGGGGTGAAACGCGCCGGAATATAAGTGTACGGCAACAGCCCGGTGCAGATCCCTGCCAGCGCGATCCGCCACCAGCTTCTCTCCCGCCACCCCTGCCACAGCAGCGCAAAAGCCAGCACAAGAAGCAGCGGCATGTGCGTGACCTTGTTGTACGACGTGCGCCCGATGATCGTCTGGCTGACGGACACCGCCATCAACCCAGCCCCAACCCCGCCGATCAGCAGACCGCGCCACGGCGTCGGCCTTCCCCCCTCTTCCCTGCCGAACAGCACACTCCCCAGCCAGAATATGGCAAAGACCAGGCCTGCGCTGCCCAGCGCTGTCGGCAGATGCATGGCCAGCAGCGTCCGCCCAAACAGGATCGTCGACAGGGCCAGCGCGTAGATCGCCGACGGCTCGCGGCCCTGGTCCACCGGAAAAAATATCGCGTGCTCGCCCCGCAGAACCTGAAGGGCCAGCGCCCCGTCTATCCCCTCATCCCGGTTGAGACCCATCGGAAGCTCGTCCAGGCGTTGCAGTCGCAGCGCAACTACCGCCACCGCCAGCGCCAGCAGGACCGCCCCGGCGACTAGCCGCAACCGGCCTAGCTCGCCTTCCGTTGCCCCGGCAGCGCCTGTTCCACGCCGCCCCGAAGTTGAACTCTCAGACACGCTCTCAGTCACCTACTCTCGCCTGAATCCCGTAGCACGTCTTCGCGTCGCTGTCCGATCCGCCGGCCGCAGAACTCGCGCACCCACTTCCCCGTCACGGCCCTTCCTCCAGCCGCAATCGCGCCAGCAGCAGCTCCGGCTCCCACACACCAATCTCCACAGTCGGCACATTTGTCTCGGTGCCGTATACGATCAGCCGCAACTCGTACTCGCCCCCCCGCAGTTCAGCGCCAAGGTCAAGGTGGAAGAGGGTGTCGACCGCTTCGCCCACTGCCCAGTGGCGCGTACGCGCAAAGGTCGAGTTGCCCAGCACATGGTCGTCCTGGTACGCCATTTCCCCCGCACTGTTGTACAGCCGCAACGAGACCGCATAATCCGTTTCCAGGCTTGGCGTGGTCTCCCATTGCAGCCCAACCCAGAGCGTCCGGTCCTGCCCCAGCTCGAGCACCTGCTCCGAAGACATCTGCGCCTCGCCCTGGCCCAGCGCAAGCCCCACAAGGTCGATGCCGCCGTCGTAATGAACCGTCAGCGGCTCTAGATATTCATAGAAAGTCCAGGATCGGTCCAGATCAAGATCGGTGTAGGCATGGAGCTGGAAATTGGTGAACGCCTCACTGCCCGTGTACCGTCCAAACTTGTCTAACAGGGCGACCATGTTTTCATCGCCCTGGCCGGCCCAGACGAACTCTTCATTCCAGTCCAGCACCTTCACGGTCGATACCTCTCCCAACTCCGCCAATAAACTTTCGACCCTCTGCGCCAGGTCCGGCCGGACCGCGCGCACAACGCGCGCCGGCGTATCCCCCACATACAGGTACTCGAATCCGTAGTGCTCATCAAACCTGTAAGGAATCAAATAAACCATGTCTGCCGCCGCCGGCTGCGCATTCAGAATCCGGGCGGCATCCGCCCATTCTCCGTGGTACGCCAGGTAAAACTCGGACGAGACCGCCCACTGATCAAAATAAGTGCGGTACGTGTTTACCCCCTGAAGCAGCACCACGCCCCCGGCAACCGCCCCCAGCGCAACCGCTACCCTGGTCCCATTTCCCCCGAATATCCGTGTCGGACCCCACCGGTCCCGCAACAACCGGTACAACTCCCACATACCCGCGCCTATCAGCAGATAGACTGCCGGCGCCGCGCCGATCATGCGCAGCGTGTTCGGCCCCAACCCGATGTCCCGGGCCAGCATGGCCGGCACGAGCAGTACCGCCATCCACAGTAGCAACAGCCGGTATGCCGGCTGCCGTTGCCAGCGCCACAGCGCCGTCCCCACACCATACCAGAAGAAAAACGCCTCCCACGCGTTCAGCATCGGCCGCCCCGCAAAGTTGTACCGCTCGCGCAGGTCGCCGCGAAAGCCAAACGCCAGCAGATGCTCCCAAACGTTCTGCAGAAACGCGCCCAACGCCGTCCCCTGGCTCTCGTTGAGCACCCACACCTCTCTGCTGCGAATGAAAAAGTGTTCAGGGTTAAGAGCAAAGTAGATGAGAATCGGTGCAGCCACCACCCCGGCCGCGCCGGCGAAAATGGCCGCCCGCGGCAGTTCAGCCTTCAATCTCTCTCTCGTCACGGCGCGCAGCGGCCACAGAAAGCTCAGACCAAAAAGGAGAAACAGAAACGGCGTAAAGCGCGACGGAATGTAAGTGTACGGCAGCAACCCGGCACACACGCCTGCCAGCGCAATCCCCCACCATCTCCGCTCCCGCCCGCAACCTGACCACCCCCACCAGAGCAGCGCAAAACACAGCCCGAGAAACAGCGGCAGATAATTCGCCCGCAGCGATGCCCGGCCGATGATCGTCTGCCCCAGCGACACCGCCGCCAGGCCCGCGCCTACGCCCCCGATCAATACGCCCCGCCAGGGTGTCTCCTGCCCGCTTTCGTCCCGCCCAAACAGCAGCCGTCCCAGCCAGAAGACGACAAACACCGTGCCCGCGCTCGCCAGTGCCGTCGGCAACCGAAAGGCAAGCAGCGTGCGCCCCAGAAAGGACGTCGTCAGCGCAATCGTATAGACGCCCATCCACTCGCGCCCGCTGGCCGCCTCAGGGAAGAAAACCGCATGCTCTCCCGCCAACACCTGCAGCGCATACACGCCGTCAGGCCCCTCATCGCTCTGAATCCCCTGCGGATACTCGGTTATACGCTGCAGCCGCAACAACGCCACCGCCAGCGCCAATGCCAGCAGGATTCCCCCTGTAACCAGTAGTAGACGCTGGCGCGAAGTCTTATCCAGCGCCGGACTGCCGGTGGCTGCGTGTGCCGCAACCGTTGCGTCGCCCCCCTGCTCGAAAGAGGCGCGCGACAGACCTTCAGTCATACTCTTTCGCCTTAGTCGTGCTGCCTGCCCCGCGCCGACTCGGACGGGGCGCCCGCCAGCTTGGCTTTGCATTTCTGGACCGGGCAAGCCGCTGGTCCCAATGTCTCAGCCGGGGACCATTTTCTCGACCCAAACGTCAAGTATAGAGACCCAGACAGCAAAACCCAAGTACACGCGCGTCTGAATTCTTCGCAAGAAGAAACGCCCGTCAGGACCGCATACCCGCGGGGAAAGAAGTGTAGTGCACAATCGGGGTCAGAAGGTGAACGGCTTCGCCACGATCCCCCGACCGAGACGCCGCCCTCCAAGGTCCTCTTGCCGGAGCGGAAAAGACTGCCAGAAAGGTCTGTCACAAAACTGCGTTGCGTCCGTCTGTCACTCCGTTTCCGCCAGGCGTAACCTTGCCACGACAAACTCCGGCTCCCAGACACCGGTTTCCACGGTCGGGGTCAAGGTCTCAGTATCGTAGACGATCAACCGCAGTTCATATTCGCCCAACGGGAGTTCAGCCGGAAAATCGAGGATGTACACGGTGTCAACAACCTCCTCCGCCGACCACTGGCTGGTACGCGCATGGTCTCGGTTCCCCAAAACAACATCCCTCTGAAATGCGAATGCGCCCACGGCACTGTACAAACGCATGGAAATCGCATAGTCAACATCCAGACTGGCCCCGGCAAGCCACTGCAGCGCTACCCACAGCGAACGCTCCTGACCCAGTTCAAGCAACTGCCGCGACGGCATCTGCTCCTCGCCAACGCCCAAGGCAAGCCCCTGCAGTGCAATGCCGCCATCGTAGCGTAGATTCACCGGCTCCAACTGCCCGTAAAATGTCCAGGGGCGCTCGAGGTCAATGTCGGTGTAGGCATGGATGTGAAAACCGTCAAACTCTTCGCTTGCCGCGTAGTTGCCGTACTTGTTCATCAGAAGAATGATGTTTCGGTCACCCTTCTCTGCCCAAGGCGCGTCCGTCCTCCAGTCCACCACCTTGGCAGTCGACAGATTCTCCACTGTTGACAAAGCAGACCTGGCCTCTTCTGGCAGGGTAGGCAGGGTCGAATCAAGGATCTGGGCCGATGTCGTACCCGTGTAAAGGTATCTGAAGCCATAATGCTCACTCGAACCGGCCTGCGGCACTAGGTATAACGTGTCTGCTGCGGGCGCCTTTGCATTCAGAACTTCGACCAGATCCGTCCAGACGGCTCCGTGCCAGCTGTATGTCTCGGGGGCATTCGCCCACTGCCCGAAATAGGTGTGGTACGTGGCCGCGCCTTGAAATATGATCAAGCCGCTGAACGCGGTCCCCAAAATTGCGCCAATCCCGCCTTTGTTCTTCAGAATGAAGCTGCTCGCCCGGCTTCGCATCGCTATGAATTGGAACGTTTCCCATATGCCGACACCGATGAGCAGGTAGATGGCCGGTGCAGCGCCCATCATTCTCAATGTGTTTGGCCCCGGAGTCTCTCCCTCTGCTAACATCGCTGGCAGGAGCATCACACCAAGCCAGACAAGCAGCAACCGGTAGGCGGGTTCCTCCCGCCAGCGCCACGTGCCCATTACCGCGCCAAGCCAGAAAAAGAAGGCTTCCCATATGTTGAGCAAGGGCTGGCCTGCGAAATTGCGCCGCCAATTCAAGTCGCCCTGAAATCCAAATACGGATAAATGTTCCCATACATTTCCAAGGAGCGCCCTCAGTGGCGTTCCTTGGCTATGGATCGAGTTGAAAATCCAGAGGTGTCCGCTGCGTTCAATAAACAGCTCGGGATGCAGCGCAAAAAAGATCAGAATCGGGCTGGCAATCAGCCCGGCAACCAAAGTAAAGACACTTAAATTGGGTATCTCACTGCGTATTCTTTGTCTGCTCATGCTGGCAAGAGGAAAAACTAAACTCAACCCAAAGAAGAAAAACAGAAACGGAGCAAAACGCGCAGCAATATACGTATACGGAAGCAGCCCGGCGCATACACCTGCTAATGCGATCTGCCCCCATTTCCTCTGACGCCACCCTGACCACAGAAGCGCCAGACACAGGCAGAGAAGCAAAGGCAGGAAATTGGCTCTGAACGCAATGCGGCCCAGAACAGTCCAACCTAGTGACACCGCCAGAAGTCCGGCTCCAACGCCAGCGATCAGCAGGCCGCGCCAGCGTGTTGCCCGCCCGCTCCCATCTCGGCCAAAAAGTAACTGGCCCAGCAAAAAAACAGCGAAAACCGTGCTGGCGCTGGCAAGAGCTGCCGGCAATCGGACGGCCAGCGCCGTGCGTCCCAAAGATGAGATCGACAGGGCCGCCGCATAGACCATAAGCCCTTCCCGTCCATTGTTCCCCGCAAAGAAAACTGCGTGCTCTCCGCTCAGCACGCGAAGTGCATCTAATCCATGTGCCCCTTCGTCGATGAATAACCCCGGCGGATAATCGGTCAACTGAGAGAGACGGAGGACTGCGACGGCGACTGTCAGTAAAAGAAGTATCCCCCCGGTCGCCAGCGCCAGGAGAAAGCGTCCGCTTCCTGCTGTCGCGGCAACGAACTCTCGCTGTCGTAACGGTATTGACGTTCCAGATATGCTCTGTGCCTTGAATGTCCGAAGCCACTTGTAGCTGCCGTCGGTCACTGCAATTCCTCCCACGACAACGGTCCCAAAACCATCTCCGGCTCCCAGGTATCTTTACCGGATGTCGGGCACTATCTTAGCCCCTCAGAGGAACAACTGCAGTCCACACCCTCCGGGTGGCGGCCAACCAAGCTCCGTCTCTTCATACCTCTTTGGTCCGGGGCTTTCGGCCACAAATGCCCTGATCACCTTGGACAGAGCCTCTGGCATTCAGTCCACACAGGTTCGGGTATCCGTCCCTTGGTGGTTCTAAAATCTGGCCGGGCTGCGTCCATAAGAGACTCAACTGCCAACTACTGAAAGTCAGGAGACAAAACCGGGAATAGAACGAACAGATATCGCAGATTAGTCGATGAGCTTTTGACGAGATACATTCATCGAAAGTTCCAACAATGACCCGCGCAACTCGGAAAATGGTTCGCCGCTCCCTCCTCCTATTGAAATTTCAAACTCTTTCAGATATGATAGACCCAGTTTCAGCTACTTCGTTTCGCATCCTCGTATTGGTGCCGCTTGGAAAGTCGCCTATGAGAACCGTTGCTATGATTCTGGCTGGCGGAGAGGGCACCCGTCTCACCGTCCTCTCCGAAGAAAGGGCCAAACCCGCGGTTCCTTTCGCCGGCAAGTTTCGCATTATCGATTTCACGATCAGTAACTGCGTCAATAGCGGCATCGATACCGTCGGCGTCCTCACCCAATATCGGCCCCACAGTCTCAACGAACACATCGGCATCGGTAAACCCTGGGATCTCGACCGGCAGTACGGCGGCATCCGCCTCCTGCAGCCCTTTCAGGGACGCGGCGAACAGGACTGGTATGCCGGCACCGCCGACGCAATTCTGCAAAACCTCAGCTTCCTCACCGAATACAACGCCGACACCGCCCTGATTCTCTCAGGCGACCACATCTATAAGATGGACTACGGCCCGATGCTGGACTTCCACCAGCGCAAGGGCGCCGATGTCACCATTGGCGTTATGCCCGTACCGATCGAGGACGCGCACCGTTTCGGTATCATGGAGACGAACGCAGAGGATGAAGTCGTTCAGTTCCACGAAAAACCGCAGAAACCGACCAGCAATCTGGCTTCGATGGGCATCTATGTCTTCAACAGCCGCCTACTGGCCCAACGCCTCCAGGAAAAAGGCGCCGACGGACCCCGCACAGATTTCGGCCAGCACGTCGTCCCCGCCATGCTGGCCGCCGGAGACCGCGTCCTTTCCTACCCCTTCTCCGGCTACTGGGTCGATGTCGGCACCGTAGATGCCTACTGGAAAACAAGCCTCGAGCTGCTCCAACCCAACCCGGCTCTGGACCTCTATACCGACAACTGGCCCATCTCCACCCGCTCCGAAGAACGGCCCCCGGCCAAATTCGGCCCCCAATCTCAGGTCGTGCAGAGCATGGTGTCGAACGGGTGCGAAGTCCATGGGCTCGTCAAAAACAGCATCTTCAGCCCTGGCGTCTACGTCAGCCCCGGCGCCGTCGTGCAGGACAGCATCCTCATGAACGACTCCTGGATCGGCCCCGGCGCCCGCGTGGAACGCGTCATCATCGACAAGCAGGTCATCGTCGGGTTCGGCGCCAAAGTCGGCTGTACCACGTCCGACGCGCCCGCACCCAACCAGCAGTTTCCCGACAAGCTGGATAGCGGCCATACCGTCGTCGGCAAAGGCGCTTTCATTCCCGACGGCGCCCGGATCGGCACCAACGTGATCGTCAACAGCGACAGCGGCGAGCAGGACTTTCCACCTGACCTCGTCGTCGAGGACGGGCAAACCGTATAGCTCCCACGTTGCGCCCCTACATAAACCGACCGCGAGGATCGCTCCCTATGTCTTCCGCATTCGCTATGATCATGGCCGGCGCCGACAACGCCGACCTCAGTGTCCTCACCGAAATCCGCTCCGAGCCCGCCGTCCCCTTCGCCGGCAAGTTCCGTCTGATCGACTTCTCGCTCAGCAACTGTGTCAACAGCGGCATCCACAACGTCGCCGTGCTCACCCAATACCGGCCCCGCAGCCTCAACGATCATATCGGTATCGGCAAACCCTGGGATCTCGACCGTTCCAGCGGTGGCTTGCGTCTGCTGCAACCCTACCGAGGCGGTCCCTACGGAGACTGGCAACGCGGCTCCGCTGACGCCATTCGGCGCAACCTCGACTACGTAATCCAGCAAAAGGAGGAGTGCGTACTCATCCTCTCCGGCAAACACATCTACCTGATGGACTACCGCCCCTTTCTTGAGCACCACCTGCGCGCCGGCGCCCCGGTCACCATCGCCGTCCGCCGCGTCAGCCGCCACGAAACCCATCGCTTCGGCATCGTCTCGCAGGATGCTGACCAACGCGTCGTCGAGTTTCAGGAGAAACCCCGCCGCACGCAGCAGAATCTTGCCAGCATGGGCGTCTATATCTTCAACCGCGACTACCTCGTGGAAGTCCTGAGCAACGGCAGCGGCGATGACATCGGCCGCGATCTCCTGCCCGGCTTGGTCGCCAAAGGCCATGTCAACAGCTACACCTATCCGGGTTACTGGGCTGATGCCAGCACGGTTCAGGCCTATTGGGGTGCCAATATGAGCCTGCTGGCCGAGGAGCCGGCGCTCAACCTCTATGCGCCGGAATGGGTCGTGCATACCCGCAGCCAGGAGAGGGCCCCGGTCAAACTGGGACCGGCCGCAGACGTCGATGGGGCGCTCCTGTCCAACGGCTGCCAGATCGAAGGCGCCGTCGAACGCAGCGTCCTGTCCCCCGGTGTGCAGGTGGGCCAGGGTGCCCTCGTACGCGATAGTGTCGTCCTCAACGATACCATCATCGAATCGGGCGCAGTCGTCGAGCGCTGTATCATCGACAAAGAAGTGCGCGTCTGCCAGGACGCGCACGTGGGCCATTCCGATAACAACGACCCCAATCCGGAGCTGCCGGCCCGGCTCAACACCGGCCTCTCCCTCGTCGGCAAAGGCAGCGTCGTGCCGGCTGGCACGACGCTGGGTCGTAATGTCGTAATCCATCCCTACAGCGGCGCCGAGGCGTTCAGCAACGGCAAGAGCGTGGAGAGCGGAACCAGTGTGGGCCGCAACCTGCGCTAACCGCAACCGCTAAGCCCCGGATTTCGGCAACCGCCGTGAAAACCCTTCCCCTAGCCCTGTTTGGCCCGATACCCAAGTTCATTCAGAAGCGCAACCAGCCTCTCCCTCTGATCCCCCTGGATTTCAATCTCCGCGCCCTTGACCGCGCCCCCGCATCCCAACTTGCCTTTCAAATGCTTCAACAAAGCGCGCCTGCCCACATCAGGGCTCTTTACTCCCGTAACGATAGAGACCGTCTTCCCCTTGCGCCCCTTCCGCTCCAGGCGCACGCGCACCGGCTGCGTCCCCTGGACCGCGAACGGCGCGGCCGGGTTGCGCGGAAGCTCAGGCGGACGCTGTTCAGACTCAGCTACCGGGTCCGTCGAGTAGACGAGTCGCGTTCCCGCCCTCCTGGAAGAGCCGCGTTCCGGCTTCTTTGCCTTGCGCTTGGACATGGTTCGTTCCTCCTCTGCCGGCCGCAAAGTAGAAAGGAGTTGCACCATGCAGTATAGCATCAGCGGTGAAATTGCCCAGTCCGCACGCCTCGTTTTCGCCCCCGGTGAACACGCCTGGGTCAGCAAGGGCGCCCTCATGGCCTACTCCTCCCAGATGCAGTGGAGCCTCCGCCTACCCGGCGGCGCCGGCGGCGCACTCAGGCGCAGCCTCTCCGGCGAAGGCATAGCCCTTACCTATCTGGAAGCGAAAGCCGAGGACCAGTATGCTCTCCTCGCCGCCAACGCACCCGGCCACCTGGAAATATGGGACCTTGAACGCGACGGCCCCGTGACCACGACGCGCGGCTCTTTTGTCGCCGCCTGGGGCGATGAAGTCGATATCACTGTGACGGTCGCCCGCCGCGCCGGCGCAGCCGTCTTCGGCGGCGCCGGCCTCTTTCTGCAGACAGTTTCCGGCTACGGCATCGCACTCGTGCACGCTAGCGGCGACTTCCTCGACCACCAGATGGCCGCCGGCGAAGAACTCCTCGTCAGCACCGGCAATCTGGCCGCCTTCTCCTCCGCCGTCGACTACGACATCCGCGGCGTCGGCGGCTGCCGCAGAATGATCTTCGGCGGCGAAGGCCTCTTCATGACCAACCTGCGCGGCCCCGGACGCGTCCTGCTCCAGACCCTCAAGCGCAACGCCGGCGCCAGTTCCTCCGGCTGAAACAACTGCGATTTGCCGTCTGCCTGCACATCGAACACAATGTTGGGCGGAGTCCTGCAAGTGGCAAAACTGATACGCCGCTCCCATTATTTGGAGATCCGCCATGGGCCAGGAAAATCTGTCCCGCAAACGAACCGTCAGCGGCGAGGTCAGGCTGCCCGACCCCGTTGACGATGCCGTTCTGACACTTGGCGTGCGCATGCGCGAACCGCTTTCCTACGCGGAAATCGCGTCGGCGCTCGGCATCGCTCGCGACGATGTGAGCAAAATCTGCGAGCCGTATAGAGAGACGCTGCGCTCGACCGGCGAAGACGGTCCCGCCCTTACGTTTGCGCGGCGGTCATCCCGCAAAGCAGTCCGGCCGCGCGCCATGTGGGAAAATGCCGCGTTCGGCAACAGTGGAAGAGAAATGTTTCAGAAACAGCAGATTGTGAATGGCGCCGACCGCCTCGCCGACCCCGTCGACGATGCCATCCTGACGCTTGGTGTCCGTCTTACCAATCCGCTTTCCTACGCGGAAATTGCAGCGCTATTTGACGACATGAATCGCAAAGACGTAAGGAAAATCTGCGAACCCTACAAGGAGTTTATGCGTAAAGCAGGAGACTATGGGGTTCGCGGGGTTACCAGAACGGAGTAAGTCGCCCGCCGCACACTTTCCACGGCTGGACCCAACGCAAAGACACTTCGCAAAAACACTCGTAGCCCAACCGCGGCCATCCTCAGCGCGACGGCGCTGCATTGAAGATCTGCCGCAGTAGATCAGCCCGTTCAACCTCCGTCATCCAACGCGGTTGCGCATAGTCCTCTAGCACCGCCGTCAGGATCTCAGTGCTGATCACATTGCCGTCGTGGATCGTATGGCGCGCTATCAAAGTAGTGCGCGTCTGCCAGCTCCACATCTGATCAAAGAACAGATTGCCCAAACCGTACACGATTATGCCGGGCTTCTCATTCCCATACCCATACGGTTCCATCGCCTGCGGCACGTGACTCTGCACACCGGTGACAATGTCTGCGCCGGCCGCACGCAACTCGCGGAAATCCTGCACCTGCCGGAAAATTGGCGCCGGGTTGTAGATCTCCTCATGCTGCAACTCTACCGCGATCACGTCGACCTCGTCGCGCAGCGATGCAATCTTCGCAAATATGCGCTCCTTGTTTCCGCTATAGTGGCATGCCCCAGGCCCGTCCTTCGTCGCCCAGGCAAAACTGGGATAGTGGGCCAGCGCCGCGAAAAAGGCAAAGCGGTTGCCGTTGTGCTCAAACAACAGCGGCGCGCACGCCTCCTCCTCATTCAAACCGCTCCCATAAATGGGGATCCCGTTCTCCCGGTACCAACCGATCGACTCGCGCGCACCGTCCTGCCCAAAGTCGTTGACATGATTGCCGCTCAGCCCCACAATGTCTGTGCCCAGCGCCTCCAGCGCCGCCCAGTAGTTCGGACTGCTGCACAGGATCATGTTGTTCAACGTCGGATTGACGTCACAGCCCTCCAGGAACGGCACTTCATTACTGATGTGAGTAATGTCAGCCGCACGCAGCGTTGGCGAGATCACCTGGGACGGGTAGTCGTATCCCATCGTCTCCATCCGAGCCGCCGTTACCCGCGCCATCGCCGTGACGCCTGTCATGATCAGCGTCGTCAACCCGTCCGCCCTGCGATTCGTCGGCTCCGTTATCTGCGGCCGCAGCGCCGCAGCCACCGCCTCTCTGTCCGGACCAAATGCCGAAACAACCGCCGTCAACGGATACTCCGCCGCATCGAAAGTATTGCTGAGTATGTTCGCACCGTTCAGATTCATCACCTTCAGGACCGGCGTCAGGCCCTCAAAGGGCACTATCCCCAGTCCGCCGGCAGTCACCTCCAACACCGCCGGCAGAGCGCTGCCGCTCGCAGTCTGCACCGAGTCGGCCGCCTCCTCACCGAAAACCGCCTCCAGCTCCGATACGTAATCGGCGTCAATGATCAACGGGCCGCTGCCCCTGCCTTGCCAGCGCAGCGTCAACTCTGCCATTGATACCTCATCCTGAACTGTGGCAAACGGCGCCACCGGTGCCAGGTAGCGCGTGTACAGCACGCTCTCCGCCGGCTCACTCCCGGCCACCAGGCGGATCTGCACGTCGGCGTTGCGCGGCTGGTCCAGCAAAAAGACCGTCTTGCGCATGCCCCCGGATTCGATCTCTTCCAGACCGAAGGCCGCTGTGAGCAACTGACTGAAATAGCGCTCCGGCAGAGAAGTGTCCAGAGCGACCGTCAGCCAGCTGTCGCGGCTGTCCGCCTGCTGCACCGCCGGTTGCAGCTGCGTCTCCGCGATGGTCCCAACACCTTCCCCCTGTGTCCCGCTCGCAAAACTCGCAATCGACGTGGCCGCCGCCACCCCCGCAAAGCCCAGCAGAACGGTCACAAGCAGCCGGTTGAAAGACCGCAAGTTCGTTACCGCCTCCATGATTTCGGCGGCCCGGCCAGCTGCGCACACCCTTCGCACGCCCGCTCGCATGACCTGCAATCCAGGTCCCAACTGCTCCTCAATCTGATTTCGGATCGCGCCTAGTCGGTTCAACATGGCCGCTTAACTGCCTGACAACTCTCGATAGCTGGAATGCGGAACTCTTCTGACACAGAGTCCAATTTTAGAGTATATGACCATCACTGGCATCGGTCAACATCCCGTTGCCTTGCCGCACCCGTCGGCGGCGCCCCTTCTGTGGACTGACCCGTTCTGTCAGCCTCTGCCCTGCCGGGCCGCCGCAACCTGGGCGGCTGACCGGACTATTGCCGGTGACGCGTCCCTCCTCCTCCACCCCTCTGTAGTTCCGACGTTGACAAACGACATGCAATTCGGTACATTTTCGTCTGATTCCGCCATTTCGACGATGCACTCTCAACGAGTCGTATGCGCGTGCAGTTCCACGCGAACTCCCTCCCAGAGCGAAGCGCGCAAAACCATACTGTGAAGAAGGTGTGAAATTGGCTACCGGAACTGTTGCTGAAGTCGTCAAACTGTGCGGAAAACTGGGAATTATCGGCTTCGGCGGGCCGGCCAGCCACATTGCCATGCTCGAAGACGAGGCCGTCGCCCGCCGCAAATGGCTGACCCGCGAACACTTCCTCGACCTCGTCGGCGCCACCAATCTGATCCCCGGCCCCAATTCAACCGAGATGATGATCCATATCGGCTATCAGCGCGCCGGCTGGCCCGGCCTGTTTGCCGCCGGCATATCCTTCGTACTGCCTGCCGTCCTCCTATCGACGCTTATCGCCTGGATCTATGTCGAATTCGGCGCACTGCCCGCCGTGCAACCCTTCCTCGCCGGCGTCAAACCCGCCGTCCTCGCAGTCATCCTCGGCGCCCTCTGGCGGCTCGGCCTGACCGCCTCCAAGCCCAGGGAGGCGGCCCAGACCCGCATCGCCCTCGCCGTCATCGGCATCGCGGTCGCCGTCGCCGTCTACCTAGGCGTGCCGGTAATCTGGTCGCTGATCGCCGGCGGCCTGCTGGGGATGCTCGCCCTGCGCGCCATCTCCGGCTGGGACAGTGGTGGTGGCGCCGCCGGGCTTCTGGCACTGCCGGCACTGCCGGATGGCCACTCTGTTTTCCCTTGGGCAAATCAGTCCCCGGCGTCGGCGCTCAAGTGGGCCGCGCTGCTCCTGGCCGCAACCGCCCCCGCCCTGACCCTCGGCGCCCTCGGCCTCTTCTTCCTCAAGGTCGGCGCCGTCCTCTACGGCAGCGGCTACGTCCTCGTCGCCTTTCTCGAAGGCGACCTGGTCCACGAATACGGCTGGCTCACACAACAGCAGCTGCTCGACGCCATCGCCATCGGCCAGTTCACCCCCGGCCCTGTCCTCTCCACCGCCGCCTTCATCGGCTACGTGCTCGCCGGCATCCCCGGCGCCGCCGTCAGCGCAGCCGCCATCTTCGCCCCCTCATTCATCTTCGTCGCCATCCTCAACCCCATCGTGCCCCGCCTGCGCCGCTCGGCGTGGATGGGCGCCTTCCTCGACGCCGTCAACGTCAGCGCCGTCGGCCTCATGGCCGCAGTCCTCGTGCGCCTGACCACCGACATAGTCACCGCCTGGCCCGCCGCCGTAATCGCCCTCCTCGCCGCAGCCGCAGTCCTGCGCTGGCGCGTCACCTCCGCCTGGGTCGTCATCGGCGGCGCCCTGCTCGGCTGGCCGCTCACCCTGCTCGGCTGAGGAGTAGTTGACGGTCTCGTCCAGCTGAAATTCGTAGGGGCAACCCTTGTGGTTGCCCCCGTAGTTGCATCAAGCTTGCTTTCCCAACTTGCGTGAATTCCTGCTTACGCCTGGGATTTCCTCAATAAACAGACAACAAAGAATCAGGCCCTCTTCCCGCACAACTGGCGCTACAGTTCACGATGCCGTAAACTCGCCGTGTCCCGGCGCCGGGCAAGGTCGTCGAACCCAGAATTCCGCCCGGCTAATCCTTCTGCCGCTCGTCCTCCTCCGCCGCGTCCAACGCGTCGTCCAGGACGCTGTCGACCCACTCGTCGCTGTCCAACTGGTCCATGTAGGTCCTCAGCGCCCTGACCGCAATCTTCCTCGCCGCCAGCGCCGATACGTCCGCGCGATGCCCCCCGTGGATAAGGCGCTCGCGCACCACATCCTCGGCTTTGTCGAGAGAGGCATATTTGGAATGGAATTCACGCAGCAGACCTTCACTGTCCGTCTGCCACAGCGTATGAATATGCCAGACGACAGGATGCGTCTTATCGCCTGTAACGCCCACGATGTCGTATGTCTTTCTGATCATTCCTCTTCTCGCGTCCAATCTGCGCTGCCGGCGAACTGGCGCAACAATCTGCTTTCTGTAATCAACCTGCTTTGGTAGGGCGGGCGTTGAATCTCAATCCCCGCAATACCGCAATGGTTGATTCAACGCCCGAATCAGAGGGAGCATCGGCGCGCCATCCACATCCAGCCGCCTACCCCAGCAGCTACTGTCAACCACGCCCTCGCTATGGCCCTTGATAACCCGCTCCCAGTGCTCCTCGGAGTGAAAAAGATTCCCCCCTTTGGCGATATCCGTAGCATAGAGGAATCCCAGATAGACCAGAACAACCGGCACCCCCAGCGAGGCCAGCTTCCACGACCACGCAAACCGGTTCGACAGCTGGTAATGACTGTCCCGCGTGATATTCCAACTGCCGCCGGTCGCCGTTCGGAGCCCAACGGCAGCCTCCCCGATAGCCTCGCCGATCCTCTCGTGATTCTTCAGCGTGCCATCAGAGGCAGTCTTTCCTAGCCGTTTTCCCGACGATGACCCCTTGACTTCGTTCCAATGTGCCTTCGCCTCGACCAGAAGCAACCCTTTCCTGCCCCCAACCGTGCACGTGCTCGCTATACCCCAATTCGGTGTCCTCGGGTCGTTTTCGGAGACAGCCAGCCACCAGCTGCCCAGACGCTCACTTACCCCAAGAGGCAGCAGATCATTTGGCTTGTCCAGCTCCACTTCCTCCGCAACCGTCGCATCCCACGAGCCGTCTTCCCTCTGTACCGGCTTGCCGCGAGGTATCCATTTGTCGTCAGCTGTAACTGTAACGTCTCCGACGCCCACCAACCGGGCCAGCCGCGCAGCGACCTCCTCTCCATCGCCGTCCACAAGCAGCACACAGCGCGGCCGGCTTCCACGTTGATCTTTCCCAAGCTGCTTCGCCCAACTCACACCTAACCTCCCTGAAAGCGGTAACGACGGACCGGACTACCTCCTCCTCCTGCGACCGCCTCTACCTCTGCCCTTCCCACTTTTCTCCCGTTCCGCAAGCATCTTCACCGCCTGCTCAAACGTAACACTCTGCGGATCCGTCTCCTTCGGAATATTGGCGTTCGTACCACCGTGGTTGACGTACGGACCATAGCGCCCGTCCAGCACGCGTATCGGCTCGCCGTCTTTGGGATGCGCGCCCAGCTCCTTCAGAACCGTGCGCGTCGAACTGCCCCGCCTCCGGTCCGGCGCCTCCTTGATCAACGCCAGCGCACGCGGCAAATCAACTTCCAGCACATTGTCCGGCGCCTTTAAACTCACAAACTTCCGGTTGTGCACGACATAAGGCCCGTAACGCCCCACGCCGGCGCGCACCGCCTCCCCGTCTTCAGGATGCGTCCCCAGGTCCCGCGGCAGGCTCAGAAGTTGCAGCGCAGTCTCCAGGTCCATCCCCTCTATTGTCATGCCTTCAAGCAGGCTGGCCCTCTTCGGTTTCCCATCCGACCGGCTCTTCGCTTTCTCCGCCGGCGCGTCCTCCGCCTTCGGCTTCCCTTTGCCCGCGACAACCAGGGGCGTCAACTTTTCAACGCCCTTGGCGCTAAGCCGGGGAACTCGCTCCAACTCCTCCGCCGACGCATAGGGACGACCTGCAATGATCCCTTTGGCCAGCCCCGGACCGATCCCCGGCAGCGTCGCCAGCTCCTTGGCCGTAGCCGTGTTGATATCGACCGGTCCAGGCGGTGTACGCGGCTTCTCCTCCCTCTCCCCGTCCTCGCCCAGTTGCACATACGCGCCAAAACGCCCATCCTTAACCAGGACCGGCTGGCCGCTCACCGGGTCCTTCCCCAGTACGATCGGCCCCTCCTGTTTGGCATTCACCAGCGCCTCTGCCGCCGCTGCATCCAAATCCCCCGGCGCCAGATCATCCGGTAGGCTCACCGTCTGCCTGTCGCCGTTGACCTCCTTCGCCAGAAACGGCCCAAACTGACCAATCCGCACCTCAACCGGCAGATCGGGAAAATCGACCCGGCCCGCATTGCGCGGATCGATGTCATTCTCCTTTTCCTTGACCTGGCTCTCCAACCCCTGCTCACTCAGGTAAAACTGGTTCAGATATTCGAGCCAGTCGACCTCGCCCTCGGCGATGTCATCCAGCGTCTGCTCCATCTCCGCCGTAAACTTCAGGTCCACCAGCTCCTCGAAGTTGCTCTCCAAAAGTTGCACGACTGCAAACGCAACGAAAGTGGGCACCAACTCCTGCCGCTGTTTGAAAACGTAGCCCCGGTTCTGAACTGTGTCGATGATCGTGGCGTACGTGCTCGGGCGGCCGATCCCTTCCGTCTCCAGCGCTCGCACCAGCGTCGCCTCCGTGTAACGGGCCGGCGGCTTCGTCGCGTGCCCCACCGCCTCCAACTCCCGGCAGTCCACCCCCTCATCCTTGGCCAGCGCCGGCAACGGCGATTCCTGGTTCTCAATCGCGGCATCGGGATCATCGGAGCCTTCTACATAGGCACGGAAATATCCCGGGAAGAGGATCTCCCGCCCCGATGCGCGGAATAGCGCCTCATCCGCCGCATCCTTTTCCAGCTGGCCAGTGGCGCGGATCATCACCGTCGTTGTGCGCAGTCGGGCGTTTGCCATCTGCGTCGCCACCGTACGCTTCCAGATCATATCGTAAAGCGTCGCCTCATCGCCCGAAAGCGGCAGCGTTTCCAGCCGACGCATCGCGTTGCCCGCCGGCCGGATCGCCTCATGCGCCTCCTGCGCGCCCTTTGACTTCGTCCTGTACCGCCGCGGCTTCTCGGTCAGAAACTGCACGCCGTACCGCTCACGCACCCGCCGCCGCGCCGCGTTCACGGCCTCGTCGCTCAGATGCACCGAATCGGTGCGCATATACGTGATGTATCCGTTTTCGTATAGAGACTGCGCCACCCGCATCGTGTGTCGCGCGCCCCACCGATTCTTGCGGTTGGCCTCCTGCTGCAAGGTACTCGTCGTGAACGGCGGCGCCGGCGAACGCGACTGTTCCGAACTCTTAGTCGAATCTACAACCCAACTGCCGTTTTGCAGGCGCTGCTGCAAAGCCCTCGCCTGCTCCTCGTCCAGCAGCAGAACGTCCCCACTGCCCTCGCTCGGATGCGTCTTGACCCGCTTTCCCGCCGCGATCTTTCCCGTCGATTCATCGAAGTCCCGCCCAGTGGCAACCCGCGTCCCGTTCACCGATACCAGCGTGGCCTCAAAACGGTGCGCCGCACTGTCCGGGCGCTTGTTGAGTTGCGCCTTCAAATCCCAATAGGAGCCGCTCATGAACGCCCGCCGCTCCCGCTCCCGCAGCACCAGCAACCGCACCGCCGCGCTCTGCACACGGCCGGCAGACAGCTTCGGCGCAATCTTCTTCCACAACAACGGCGATATCGTATAACCCACCAAACGGTCCAGAATGCGCCGCGTCTCCTGCGCCCGCACCAGGTCATTGTCGATCGACCGCGTCGTCTTCAGCGCCTGCTCGATCGCCTCCCTCGTAATCTCGTGAAAAATCATCCGCCTGACCGGAACTTTCGGCTTCAGCACCTCAAAAAGATGCCAGCCGATGCTCTCCCCTTCCCGGTCCTCGTCCGTCGCCAGCAGGACCTCATCCGCCCCTCTCAGAGCCGACCTCAACTCGGAGACCACCTTCTTCTTGTCCGAAGGCACCACATACAGCGGCTCGAACGCCTCCTCTACCTTTACGCCCAGCCGCGCCCACGGCTCCCCCTTCACCTTCGCCGGAACCTCGGCCGCAGAGGCCGGCAGATCCCGCACGTGCCCCATACTGGCTTTGACTTCATATCCACTCGGCAAAAAACCGCGAATCGTTCTCGCCTTCGTCGGCGACTCTACAATGACTAATTTCGACATTCTTCTTCTTTTGGCTGATGGTCTATAAACACGGACTGAACGCAAAAAACGCCGCCAATTCTGCAGCCTCCTGCATTTCAGCCGAGATAGAATACACAAGAACATTGAGCCCGGCAAGTAAAATGTCAAAGAAAAAGCGTCCCTCCCCTCTACTCCCGCCAACTCGTACAAAGCCCGTACACGTCTCGTCATCCCCCCGTAAGCGCCGTCCCCTCCTCAATCCTCTGAATAAGCAAACGACAGCCTTTTCTCTCTCCTTATCGGGCCGGTCCACCATCAATCACCGCTTTCACTGACCACTGACTACTGCAGTTCTGGGCGGTCGGCCGCAAGCGGCCTCCCTTGTGCGGGGGCTCCGCCCCCGCAACGCCCCCTCTACACCAGCCTACCCCACCGTGCTCACTTGTCCCCACCAACGTGCCTACCCAACAGTGCTTACCTTCCCTCGCCCAATCTCAAGCTACTAACCACTAACCACTGACCACTGACTACTGACTACTGCAGTTACACCAAAATCGGTTCCTAACCCGATCTCGTTATCCGTTGACAGCCGCTGCCCTTCGACTTATACTGAACTCACTTCCTTACCCCTCACATGCAATGCAACGGGGAGACAGATCCGTGAATACTTTTCGGAATTGGCAATCGGTTTTTCCGATGCTCTCGCTTAACCGGTCTGACCATGCCGGCCGTCATCGGACAGCAGTCAGAATCAACACAGGCTCCAGGATGTTGCCCGCCGCCGTTCTGTTTGCCCTGTTCGGTCTCGTTTTCAGCGGCTGTGCCCCGAACTACGATCTTCTCAACCTGACCGTGCCCGCTTCGGTCCAGGTTGAGCAATTTAGCCCTGAAACCGGTCCCTGTGCCGACCAGTTCGTCACCCACGACCTCCCCCACAACACCACCACCGCCGACGGCATCATCCGCATGTACGAGGCCAACGGCGCCGGCGTTGCCATCAACGATCTCGACAATGACGGCGACCTCGACCTCGTCCTCGGCAACTACGACAACCCCAACTCCATCTTCTGGAACCAGGGCGGCCTCAACTTCATCCACGAGCAGATGCCCGTCGGACGTACCCGCGCCGTAACCGCTGTCGATGTCGACGGCGATGGCTGGACCGACCTCGCCCTCACACGCGTCGGCGGCGCAATCAATTTCTGGCGCAACCGCGGCCCCGAGTTGGCCGCCGGCGAGCCCGGTCGCTTCGTACAGGAGTTCGTCAACGGCCTCGACAAGCCCGCCTACGCCATCGACTGGGCCGACCTCGACGCCGACGGTGACCTCGACGCCGTCACCGCCTCCTACGATATCGGCCTCCTCACCGAGCTGGGCAACGAATACCTGCTCAGAGATGAAGCCGGCGTCTATATCCACTGGAACGAACCCGACGGCTTCCGCGCCCAGCGCCTCACCGACGAGGCCCAGGCTCTCGCCATCGCCCTCTGGGACCAGGACGGCGACGGCCGCCTCGACCTTCTCGTCGGCAACGATTTCGCCTTGCCCGATCAGTTCTGGCGCAACCGCGCCGACGGCTGGCAGCTCGCCTCTATCTTCCCCGAAACCACACACAGCACCATGAGCTTCGACCTCGCCGACGTCGATAACTCCGGCCGCACCGCCCTATTCGCCAGCGACATGAAGCCGCCCGACATGAACCCCGAAACCATGCGCGCCTGGGCGCCGCTCATGGAGAAGGAACACCCTCCCCTGCCGGCCGGCGATCCCCAGCGCATGGAAAATATGCTCCTGGTGGCCGGTCCAGGCGGCGACTACCAAAACTTCGGACGTGACCGCCAGCTCGACGCCACCGGCTGGAGTTGGGCCAGCCTCTTCGGTGACCTCGACCAGGACGGCCAGCTCGATCTCTACATCGTCAACGGCTTCGCCGAATCCACCACCTTCGCCCACATGGACGATCATGAGCTGGTCGAGCGCAATCAGGCCCTGCGCAACACCGGCGGCCGCTTCGAACTTATGCCCGATTGGGGCCTCGGCAGCGAGCGCGGCGGACGCGGCGCAGCCCAGGGTGACCTCGACGGTGACGGCGACCTCGATATCGTCGTCAACAACCTGCGCGCCAATGCCCAGATCTTCGAGAACCGCCTTTGCAGCGGTGCCTCATTACAAGTACAACTGCGCCAGCCCGGCAGCGCCAACCACGCAGCCATCGGCGCCACAGCCATTCTCGAAACGTCCGCAGGCAGCCTGCGACGTGAGGTGCGCGTAACCCGCGGCTACCTCTCCAGCGACCCCGGCCAGCTCCACTTCGGCCTTCCCGCCGATACCCAGCCCCGCCTCCTCCTGGTCCGCTGGCCCGATGGCAAGTGGTCCACCGTCTCCGGCCCGGCCCCGGGACAGCGGATAACCGTTGCCAGAACAGATCTGGGGCAGGAGTAAAGCGCTGTCGCATGCAACGTATCTGTCGAAAGCACCAACCATATCGATGAGAAATAACAAATATGCCAACATCTGACCCCCGCGCAGAAGCCATCGATAAGATCCGCCGCCTGCCTCAACAGGTCGAAGAACTCATATCCGGGCTTTCGCCGCACGAACTGACCGCCAAGCCATTGCCGGATGAATGGACGGTCGCCCAAAATGTCCATCACATCGCCGATTCCCACATCAACAGCTATGTGCGCTGCAAACTGATGGCAACCGAGGACAATCCAACCCTCAAACCCTACGACGAGGGCGCCTGGGCCCTGCTCTCTGACGGCAGCAGCCCCGACCTTTCCGATTCCTTGACCCTGTTGAAGGCGCTTCACGCCCGTTGGGCCCAGTTCTGGGAAAATCTGCCGGAGGACGCCTGGCAGCGCACCGGACAGCACCCGGAAAGCGGCCCCGTCACCCTGGCCAGACAGCTCGAACTCTACGTCGAACACGGCGAAGCCCACCTGGACCAGATCCGCCGCACGCTGGCCGCAAGCCGAAAGTAGCCGGCCGCACAACATGCCCTGCCGGTTACCGGAATCGGTCACACGAAATGTGTAAGAATCCGCACAGAGCCGACCGCCGCACATGAGGTAAAGTCCGAACTGTCTGAGCGATAGGAGAAAACATGGGATCTGCAGAAGCATTGCATGAACTGCAAAAGGAACAGACAGAGCAGACCAGGGATCGTACTGCGCCGGTCAATCCCCTCGCGCCCGATGAAGGACGTCGTGTCTCCCTCGAAGAGTACTGGGAAAAATGGTACGAGAACCCCTACCCGGACATCGACGTCAGCTACGAATGGAACAATGGCATTCTGGAGGCAAAACCATTGGCCAATGCCCCCCAAATCGAACTTGGATTCTGGTTCCTTTTCCTGCTCGGCCAGTACCTCTACTCGCGTGACATCGCACAGCTGATCAATCTGGAGACCGGCTTTGTCCTCACCATGGAGGACGTAACCGAGCCGTCAGGAATCCGCAAAGCCGTCCGCAAGCCGGACATCGGCATCATTCTGAACAGCAACCCCGTCCCCTGGGGACGCGTGGACCAGCGCTCCTTTGCCGGAGTCTGCGACGGCGTCGTCGAATTCATCTCCGATTCCACGCAGGTCGAAGTCCGGCGCGATACTCAAGAGAAAAGGCGTGACTACGCGCTGACCGGCGTGCAAGAGTACTACATTCTCGACCCCACCAGCGAGCACATGCACTTCTTCCAACTGACGCCGGACCGCCAATATGAAGAAATCCAACCCGACGCTGAAGGGGTGATTCGATCCCAACTGCTGCCCGGCTTCCAATTTCGGCACAGCGATCTCTACGAACTGAGAGCGCTGGAGGAACTCGCACTCGACGAGGTATATCAAGGGTTTGTGCTTCCCAAATACCAGGAATCTCTTGCCGCCCGCCAGCGGGCCGAGCAACGGGCCGAATCCGAAGCAGCCGCCCGCCAGCAGGCCGAGCAGCGGGCTGAATCCGAAGCAGCCGCCCGCCGGCAGGCCGAGCAACGAATCGACGCCGAAACAGCCTCCCGCCGGCAAGCCGAAGAACGCCTGCAGTCACTCGAAGCCGAACTGGCCCGCCTGCGCCGCCGGTCGTCTTGAACGCAATTCGCTAACCCGTTTACCCCCGGAGGAAATACCTCTCCGGCAGCGACCGGATCGTCGCCGCACACTGCGTTTCCGGCTCCACTGGGAGCCCGAAATAAGATTTTTCGCGCTTGAATTGCAGTCCCGAATCCTGTACAATAGACAGACCGCGAATCTCGCGATGAATCAGCAGTCGACACAACCCCAATGCGCTCCTGTCGAGTAGGGGCGCTCTAGCACACTCACTCGCAGTTTCAGTTGTTTTCAGGGAGGAAACTAATGCAATTCCGACAATGGCAGAACCGTTTCAGCTTCAAGGCGCTCCTCGTCTTGGCGTTGACCGCACTGCTTCTCTCCGCCTGCGCCCCTATCGCGCCGGCTGACGATGGCGGCATGGCGGCCATGGACGACGAGAAGGTAACCATTACCTGGGCTATGTGGGGAAGCCCCGCCGAAGTCGCCACCCACCAGTCCGTGGCCGACGCCTTCATGGAGGAAAACCCCGACATCGCCATCGAGATCCTGGCCGAGCCCTGGGGTGACTACTTCACCAAGATCCAGACCCTCTGGGCCAGCGGTGACTCGTCCGTCGTCCCCGATGTCCTCTTCCTCTCGCCCATCGTGAACTATGCCTCGCAGGGCGTGCTGGAAAACCTTGACCCCTGGATCGAGGCCAGCGGCTACGATACCGACGATTACTGGCCCTCTCTGCTCCAGTACGGCATGTACGAGGGCAGCGTCTATGGCCTCCCGCGTGACATCGGCCTCGAGGTGCTCTACTACAACATCGACATCTTCGACGAGGTCGGCGTCCCCTACCCCGATGACACCTGGACATGGGACGACCTGGCGGCCGTATCCGAGCTGCTGACCGTTGTCGAAGACAGCGGCCGCGTCTCCCGCTATGCCCTCGGCATGGAAGGCGGCAAGTGGTTGATCTGGATCATGCAGAAAGGCGGCATGGCCCTGGATGACATGCGCAACCCCTCGCGCTGCGCCCTGGCCGATCCCGAAGCGGTCGAAGCCGTACAATTCTTCAAGGGCATGATCGACAACAACTCCTTCATGCCTCCGGCCAACATGAGCCAGGCCGGCGGTGACGCCGCTGTCTTCCAGAGCGGCCAGGTGGCCATGATCATCCAGAACGCCAGCCGCGTCTCTGCCTTCAACGCTGCCGGCATGAACTACGACGTCTCCGTCATCCCGATTCCCGCTGACGGCCACCGCGCCTCTGCCGCCGGCGGCGCAGCCTGGGTCATGAGCGCACTCAGTGACAACAAGGACGAGGCCTGGGAATTCCTGAGCTGGCTCCAGAGCACCAACGGCGGCCAGCGCATCTACACCGCCTCCGGTGAGATCCTGCCTGCCCTGCAGTCCACCGCCAAGTCCGACGCCTTCCTCAACAGTGGCCAGCCGCCCGCCAACCGCCAGGCCTTCATCACCGAAGGTGAGAACGCCCGCATGGGTCGCATCGGCTACTTTGTCGAATACAGCGAGATCAACGGATCCTTCGTCAGCCCCGGACGCGATCAGATCCTCATCGGCGAAGTCTCTGTCGAGGAAGGTCTGAACTCCATCTGCGAGCAGGTGGACGCCTTCCTGGCCGACAACGGATTTCCCAAGTAAGTAGCTGCTCAGAGAAGGTGATAGGGGATGTAGGCTGAACGCCTCGTCCCCTGTCACCTCCCGACTCTTTGCCGGAATCCATACCGCACGTGACCGCGCAGACCGCCTCGGTTTCCACGCAAGCCTCCGTTTCCCGCTGGCGCCGCTACCGGCCCGACCAGCAATGGGAGGCCTACCTCTTCCTGCTGCCCAGCTTCGCCGGCTTTCTCATCTTCGTCGCCGTCCCGGTCGTCGCATCCCTCGCCCTCAGCTTCTTCAACTGGAATCTGCTCTCCCCCCCGGAGTTCGCAGGCATCGAGAACTACACCCAGCTTCTCACCAACGACCGTGTCTTTCGCAAGGTCCTCTTCAACACCTTCTACTTCATCGTCACCATCGTCCCCCTCCAGCTTGCCTTCGGTCTGCTGCTCGCCGTCGCCCTCAACCAGGGCTTGCGCGGCCTTGAAATCTACCGGCTGATCTATTTCATGCCGGTGGTCACCACAATCGTCGCCGCCGCCCTCGTCTTTCAATGGTTCTTCAACCGCGATTTCGGCCTTCTGGCCGCCGCCATCTGGGAGCTGGGGGCCGCCACCGGCCTCCCCATCCGCCCCCCGGACTGGCTCAACGATCCCGACTGGGCCAAACCCGCCGTCGTGATCCTGACCCTGTGGAAAAACTCCGGCTTTACCATGGTCATCTACCTGGCCGCGCTCCAGGGCGTGCCGTCTGAACTGTACGATGCCGCCAAGGTCGACGGCGCCAGCGCCTGGCAACGCTTCCGCTATGTAACCTTCCCCATGGTCAGCCCGACCACCTTCTTCCTCATGGTCATCCAGATGATCGGCGCCTTCCAGCTCTTCAGCGAAGCATTCGTGATGACCCAGGGCGGCCCGGCCCAGGCCACGCTCACAATCGTCTACTATATCTACCAGATGGCCTTCGAATTCCAGCGCATGGGCAGAGGCGCCGCCGTCGCCTGGGTGCTCTTTATCTTCATCTTTATCTTCACCCTCGTGCAGACGCGCCTGCAACGACGATGGGTGCACTATGAAGCGGGCGGGGAATCGTGACAACCACCACCACGACCCCTCCCACTACGACTACGCCTGCCTCCATACGCCCGGGAGCCGCACCTGGCGCGACCTTCAACACGGGGCATCTGGTTCTTCATGTCGCCCTGATCCTGGGCAGCGTCGCCATGCTTCTGCCCTTCGGCTGGATGCTCGCCACCTCGCTCAAGTCGCCCCCGCAAATCTTCACCTACCCTCCCTCCCTCGTTCCCAACCCCGTCGTCTGGCGCAACTACCTGGACACGGTGCAGGCCATGCCGTTCGGGCGCTTCTACCTGAACAGCCTCTTCGTCGCCGTGAGCGTCACCACCCTCCAGATCCTCACCTCCTCACTGGCCGCCTTCGCCTTCGCCCGCCTGCGCTTCCGTGGCCGCGAAGCCCTCTTCCTTGTCTACCTGGCCACGCTCATGATCCCGTTCCACGTGACCATGATCCCCAACTTCATCCTCATCCGCTATCTGCGCTGGTTCGACACCTTTTATGCCCTCATCGTCCCCACCGCCTTCTCCGTCTTCGCCGTCTTTCTGCTCCGTCAATACTTCCGCGGCATCCCCGTCGAGCTCGACGAGGCCGCCCGCATGGACGGCGCCTCCTCCTTCCGCATCTGGGGCCAGGTCATCATGCCCCTGAGCGGGCCCGTCCTCGCCGCACTCACCATCTTCGTCTTCCTCGGCTCCTGGAACGACTTCCTCTGGCCGCTCGTCGTCTCCAACTCCCACGCCACCCGCACCATTCCCGTCGGCCTGGCCACCTTCCGGGGCCAGTACAACACCGACTGGCACCTACTCATGGCCGGCTCCGTCATCGCCCTGCTGCCCGTCCTCCTCGTCTACGTCTTCGCCCAGAAACGCTTCGTCGAAGGCATCACCCTCTCCGGCATGGGCGGCCGCTAACCCCGTCTGATCTTCCAGCGACTGGCAGCCCAGCTCTCCACGCATCTTCCCCACCCTGCAAACACATCCTCGCGGCGCATCCCAAAAATTGGGGGTAAGCTATCGTCTTCGCCTGCTTGCAACCAGGCCGCGGTCAGTACCCGTTCCAACCTCCAGCAACGGAAGCGCCGCCTCTGACTACTGACTACTGCAGTTGGGCGGTCGGGCCTATTCGGCCCTCCCTTGTGCGGGGGCGGAGCCCCCGCAACGCCCCCCCCTAAACCAGGCCATGCCTCATCGACCGGGTGTCGATATTCGTAACAGGTGCCTAATCGAACGTGTCCAGCCAGACCCCGTCCCGCCAGTCCCATCAGATCCCCGCAGGTGCCGGCCTTGTGCCCGCCCACACGCAATCCCAATCTGGTCGGAACTCCCGTCCTCCCCCCGATTTGCCACCGAACAAACATTCTGATTCAATATACACATGACACACCAAATCGGCGTGATAGCCAACTCCAATTCCCATATCGACTACGTCTGCCAGCTCTTCGGCCCCATGGACCAGGAACAGCGGCCCCCGCCCGACGCCTACGCCTTCGGTTCCTTCGTTGCCATCTCGCTGCCCCCCTTCCCTGCAACGTCTCCAGCCACTGTGCAAAACACCACGACCGGCGCGCCATGCCTGATCGGCGTCGTCTACAACTCTATGCTCGTCAATCCAAGCTTTACCAACCTGGGGCCCCGGCTCACCTCCCACACGGAGCAGGCAGTGTTCAGCCCCGACCTGATCGACGAGACCGCCATGCTGGTCGGTCTGCTGGCCCTGGGCTGGCATGACGAGTCTGGCCTGCAGCAGGGGACCCCAAGGCTGTCCGCCGAGGTCGGCGCCACCGTTCGCCGCTTGACTGACGAGGAGGTCCGGCAGTTCCACCGCGACCGCAACGGCCGCCCCGCTCTGCGTTACGCGGCTACGCTCCTCGCCCACAACAGTCCGCTCGTCCCTGCCCTCCTCCTCCAGATCATCGACCGCTTGGACGCCCTCTTCCCCGGGGAGAAGGCCATCCTCCAGGTCATGCGTAACAATGTCGCCTGGAAATCCATTGTGCAGCCCGCCGGCTAAGCCGCATCCGCAATGCCTGGCATCAAATTCCAGGTTTTCAACTCTTTAGCCAGGGAGTAGTGAGTGGAGCAACTAAAAACTGAAAACCAAAAACTAAAAACTGCAGTCGGCACCGTCAAAGGACCGGGCGAAACCCTCCACGAATTTACCTTCATCGCGCCCGATCCCGATCGCCAGCTCAAGCACGGTGAGTTCGTCTACTACACCGCCCCCGTCGACGGCAGCCAGCGCCAGATCCTCGGCCGCATCACCGCCCGCACCGCCGTCAAGCTCTTCCCCGATACCTTCATGGCCGACCCGGCCGTGCCGCCCCACACCGTCGCCGCCATGCTCGGCTACGAAAGCGACGCCACCGAACTCTTCGAGCTCACTGTCACCGTCCTCGGCTACTACGACGAACGTCTCCACGATTTCACCAACCCGCGCGTGCCCCCGCAAGGCGGCGCGCCCGTCTTCATCGCCGAAAACGAAACGCTGACCCAACTCCTCAGCCGCGGCCGCCAGGGCCGGCTCGGCAGCGCATACATCGGCGACCTGCTCAGCCGCGACCCAGGCGCCGTGCCCGTCGCCCTCGACGTGCGCGGCTTCACCAGCACACACCTCGCCATCATCGCCAGCACCGGCAGCGGCAAGAGCTACCTCGCCGGCGTCCTCCTCGAAGAGCTCCTGATGCCCTACAACCGCGCCGCAGTCCTCGTCATCGACCCCCACGGCGAGTACGATACTCTGCAGCAAGTTCAGAATAAGGAGGAATTCCGCGACGGCAGCTACAGCCCCAGGGTGCGCATCTTCCGCCCCAACGACCTTCGCGTCCGCATCAGCAGCCTCACCCTGCCCGACCTGCGCTATCTCCTGCCCAACCTGTCAGAGAAGATGCACTACCAACTGGGGCGCGCCTTCAGATACGCCGAACGCACCTGGGGTGAAGACAAATATACCTTGGAACAGCTGCTTAGGGCCGTGCGCGAGGTGGGGGACGGCGCACAGAGTGAGGATGAAGCCGCCGATGACGATCCCACAACCGGCGCCCTCATCTGGCGGTTGGGCGCCGCCCTGCGAGAAAGCAGCATCTTCAACGACTTCGAAAATATCGAACTGGACGAGCTCTTCCAGCCGGGAATGTGTACCCTCGTCCAGCTGAATGAAGTTGAGCGCAGAGAGCAACAGGTAATCGTCGCCACCCTACTGCGCCGCGTCTACCAGGCCCGCATCGACACCGAGAAAGGCAAGCTCCAGCGCACCGACCGCAACCACATGCCCTTCCCCGTCTTCAGCCTCCTCGAAGAGGCCCACAACTTCGCGCCCGCCAACGCCGACGCCGTCAGCTCCGACCAGCTCAAGACCATCCTCAGCGAGGGCCGCAAATTCGGCGTGGGCGTCGGCCTCATCTCCCAGCGCCCCGGCCGCCTCGACAGCGACGTCCTCAGCCAGTGCATGACCCAGTGCATCATGCGCATCACCAACCCCATCGACCAGAATCGCATCGCCGAATCCGTCGAAAGCGTAGGCCGCGACATGCTCAAAGAGCTGCCCGCCCTCAGCAAAGGCCAGGTCATCGTCAGCGGCGCCAGCGTCAACACGCCCCTCATGCTCCGCGTGCGCACACGCCGCACCGACCACGGCGGCGAAGACATCAACGCCCCTGCCCAGTGGCGCCACTGGTTCGAGCACGAACAGCCCGCCCAGGTCGCTGAAAACGCCCTACCCGCAGAAAAGGAGCTTGAACGCGACGAGGACGGCATGCTGTGGGCCTGAACCTGCCCCAGCCTATCCGTTCGGCTGCAGCGGGCGCCCCCACAACAGCCTGCCGGCGTAACGATGCGTGATCATACCGTCCCCACCATCCGCATGACGCACCGCCATCTCAGCAAATAGCGCGTCAGCCTCTGCCGCCTCCCTCGGGTCCATCCGGTCCCGCGAAAAGCCGTTGCGCGCATGGATGCTCTCCACCCACTCGCCGATAGGCTGTCGCCACTCGATCATGTCGGTCTGCGCGCTGCCCATCAGCCGGAACAGTCCCCGGGTCTCCAGTTCGGCCAGAATCCCCGCCGCACTGTACGGCGCAAACGCCTTGTTCATCGAATAACGCGCCAGCACCGGACCCAGCTCCTCTCGCATCCACGCCGGCCTCTCATGCTCCATCCCCACCGCAACAAACAGCCCGTCCGCCGCCAGCAGACGCGCAAAGCGCGGGAACGCCGTGTCCCACTTGAACCAGTGCAAACTCGCACCCGCCGTGATCAGACAGTAGGGCGGGTCCACAGCCGCCGATTCGATCGGCCCTTCGATCCAGCGCAGCCCCGGATGATCTCCGCCCGGCAACCGCCTGCCCTCCCGGACTGCCGCCGCCGAGAAGTCCACCGCATCCACCCGGTCCACCAGCCGCGCCAGCGGCCGCGCCACGAATCCGGTCCCGCAACCCGCGTCCAGCACCGTCCGCGGCCTGCAACCCGCCGGCAACAGTTCCACCAGCAGCTCAAACGTAGGCTCCGGATACTGTGGCCGGTACCGGTAGGCCCGCACCACGCTTTCGTCCTGAAAGATACTCGAGTACTCGAAGCCAAACTGGCTGGGCTGCCCGCTCATTTCAGGACCTCCGGTTCACCCCACGAACGCACACGGTCCCCCCGCAGAAAACTGCTGATAAACCCCGCCTGCGGATGCTGCACCGCCCACGCCTTCTCCTCTGCCAGCTTCCTGTCGTACGCCACTGCCCGGTGCTCCACTCGGTATCCGCTCTCGTCCGCCTCCAGCACCGCGTAAGTCGCTCGCAAACTGGGAATCATCGGGTTGCCCACGCTGCCCGGGTTGACCACGTGCGCTCCGTTCAGATGGAAATTCTGCGGCCAGTGCGTATGCCCTACACACACAAGATCAGCGCCGCAGCCCTCCAGCCGTTCACTCATCTCCCCGTCGCTGTACCAGGGCACGAAACCCTTCCCGTCATCTCTCCCCGGCGCCGCATGCACCAGCAAGACGCGGCTGCCATCCGGCAGCGTCAGCCTCTCCTCCAGCGGCAGATCCAACATAAAGGGCACATAGCCCGCGGCAGCCATCGCCCCCGCCGTCCACGAGAACGACTCCAGGATCCCGATACAGTCGCGCAGCAACGCAAGGTCCGTCACCTCCTCCACCGGTGTCGCCAGCGGCCTCGCTCCCGTAGTCAGGTACCGCTCCGAATTTCCCCGCACGAAACGCGCGTTTTCCAGGCCCACTACCCGCTCCATCACCTCCAGCGGCTGCGCACCCGCCGCCGCCAGATCACCAAGTATCCAATACCCGTCAACAGCTTCCTGATCCTCAGACGCAATATCCGCAAGCACCGCGTCCAGCGCCACACAGTTGCCGTGAATGTCTGAAATTATCGCAATTCGCATAATGAAAATCCGTCTCCAGTTCTCCTACCGCAAGCCCCCGTAGGGGCACCCCTTGTGGGTGCCCTTGCGTGTGCCCTCGTGTGTACCCACACCCGCGGCCCCAAAAAAGGCCAACCTACCGAACGCCCCCCGTAGGGGCACCCCTTGTGGGTGCCCTCATGGGTGCCCTTGCTCACTGCACACAACACTCTCTCCCCGGCCCGCCGCTGCGAAGGGATATGTTAAAATAACGGGAAGACACACAGTTCTTCATTGTAGCACACCAACTGAGCACGAGCTCCTGAAACAGGCAAGGATCCAGCAACAGATGGCTGCGTCGCCCGGTCGCCAGCAGATAGATGACGCTTCCCTTTCTAGGGGATCGGAAAATGGAGGGCGCCATCCCACCGGCCTGTCCCCCTCCTTCGCCGACCTCCCCCGCCACGTCCGGCTGGCCGCATCGCGCATCCGCCCCCACGTCGTCGAGACACCGCTCCGCCTGTCCCCCACCCTGTCCGAACGCACCGGCGCCCAGGTCTTCCTCAAACTGGAGAACCGCCAGCACACCGGCTCCTTCAAACTGCGCGGCGCAACCAACATACTCCTCAACCTCACGGCAGAAGACCGCGCCCGCGGCGTCGTCACCGCCTCCACCGGCAACCACGCCCTCGCCGTAGCCCGCGCCGCCGCCCAACTCGATATTGCCGCCACCATCTATCTCCCGGAAGGGGCTTCTCCCCGCAAAGTAGAGAAGCTTGAGTCCTTCCCCGTGACGCTCTGCCGCGTCCCCGGCGACGCCCTCAACGCCGAAATCAGCGCCCGCGCCGCCGCCCTGCAACGCAACCAGCCCTTCATCTCCCCCTACAACGACCCGCACATCATCGCCGGCCAGGGCACCATCGCCGTAGAGCTCCTGCGCCGGCAGCCGCAGCTGGACGCCGTCTTCGTCACCGTCGGCGGCGGCGGCCTCATGGGCGGAATCGCCGGCTTTCTCAAGAGCACCGGAAGCCAAATCCAGACCGTCGGCTGCCAGCCTGAAAACTCCGCCGTCATGCTCGCCTCCGTGCGCGCCGGCCGCATCGTCGACACCGAAAGCCTGCCCACCCTCTCCGACGGCAGCGCCGGCGGCATCGAACCGCACTCCCTCACCTTCGACCTCAGCAAAAACCATGTCGACCACTGGCTGACCGTAACCGAGGAGGAGATCGCCGCCGCCATGCGCCTCATCTACCGCGAACTCGGCGAGTCCATCGAAGGCGCCGCCGGCGTAGCCGTAGCCAGCCTGCTCAAGACCGGCAGGCGTTTCGCCGGACAACGCCTCGCCGTCGTCATCTGCGGCGGCAATGTGGATTCAGATACCTGGCAACGGGTCTTGGAACAGTAAAACGAGCGAGGATACTGCGAGGAAACACGCTATGCCGAACCCCTTTCGACTCGGCTTTCTGAGCCACCTGCGCGGCCGCGCCGACGCCGAACAGGCCTACCGCGAAAACCTGGAGATCTTTGACGCCGCCGACCGGCTCGGCTTTGACTCGGTCTGGGTCGCCCAGCACCACTTCAAAGACCTGGGCGGTATGCTGCCCTCCCCCTTCCCCTTCCTCGCCGCCGTCGGCCAGCGCACGAAGCGCCTGCGCCTCGGCACCTCCATCATCGTCCTGCCCTTTGAACACCCGCTCCGCGTCGCCGAAGACGCCGCCGTCGTCGACATCATCAGCAACGGACGCCTCGAGCTTGGCGTCGGCAGCGGCAGCGACGCCGACGAATTCGAAGCCTTTGGCGTCGATATCGACAGCCGCCACCAGCGCACCACCGACGCCCTCATCACCCTCAAAAAAGCCCTCGCCGGCGAGACCCTCGGAGAGGACAATCAGCGCCTGCGCCCGCCCGCCCCCAC
>WTGY01000196.1:6282-19354 GCA_011523365.1 Caldilineaceae bacterium | reverse complement strand
GGGGGACTATTCGTCCATGGTGTCGTAGTTGAACTGCCAGGGTATGCCGAATTTATCGACGCAGGCACCGAAGTAGGAGCCCCAGAACATGTCGTCGAGGGGCATGGTGACGGTGCCGCCGGCGGAGATGGCGTTGAAGAGGCGTTCGGTCTCTTCGCGAGAGGTCGGGTGGCAGGAGACGGAGAAGTTGTTGCCCTGCTGGTGGGGCGGGCTGAAGGTGGGTGAGGTGTCGCTGCCCATGAGGACGCTGTCGCCGATGGGGAGGCTGACGTGCATGATGCGGTCTTTTTCCTCGTCGGAAACGGGCATGTCGTCGGGGCCTTCGGAGAAGGTGGAGATGTGGACGTAGTCGCCGCCGAAGACGGAGCGGTAGAAGTCGAAGGCGTCGCGGCAGTTGCCGTCGAAGTTGAGATAGATGCTGAGTGTCATTTTGGTCTCCTGGATGATTGTTGGATATGTGTGGAGCGGCGGGTCCTGGTTCATCCCTGTTGGGCGGTGGCCCGCAGCTGGGCAATGTCGACTTTGGTCATGGCGAGGTAGGCCTCCATGACGGCTTTCGGATTTTTCTGCATGAGCTGGGGCAGTTCGGCGGGGGATATCTGCCAGGAGAGGCCGAACCGGTCCTGGAGCCAGCCGCACTGCTGTGTATCGCCGCCGTGGCCGAGTTTTTCCCAGAAGTAGTCGATCTCTTCCTGGGAGTCGCAGGCGATTTCGAAGGAGATGGCGAGCGTGAATTGGAAGTGTGGGCCGGCGTCGAAGGCGGTGAACTGCAGGTCTTCCAATTCGAAGGTGACGATCTTGTTGCCCTCGGCGGGCCCGGCGGAGATATCGTCTACGGAGAGGATCCTGGCGTTTTTGAAGATGGAGACGTAGAAGTTGGCGGCGGCTTCGGCCTGGCCGTCGAACCAGAGGTTGGGTCTTATTTTGCTGATGGCGGCCATGGGGGTCATTCTCCTTCTTGGTCGGAGTCGGCGGCGCTTGCGAAGTCGAGGTGGTTGAATACCCAGACGTGGCCGTCGAGGTCCTGAAAGTTGCGGCTGTAGATGAAACCGGAATCGCTGGGTTCGCTGACGGGTCTTGCGCCGGCGGCGATGGCGAGCGCGGTGCGGCGGTCGACTTCGTCACGGCTGTCGAGGGCCAGGGCGATGATCGATTCGACGTTCTGGTGGTTGTCGACGATCTGTTTGCCGGGCAGGCCGCTCTTGAAAAAGTCCTCTGTCACTAACATGACGAAGGTGGTGTCGCGAATGTTCAGGCAGGCGGCCAGTTCGCTGGTGTATTGGAGGTAGAATTCGAACCCGATTTGGGCGAAGAAGTTTTTGGCGCGGTCGAGGTCACGAACGGGCAGATTGTAGAATGCCTGCTGGACGTTAAGCATGGTTAGCTCTCGCTTATGAATTGTGGCAGTACAGGGCTTAGTGGTGATACGGGGCGCGGCCTTGCGGCGGTATCACGGGGGGTCAGCGTTTGTGGCCGTTCATGGCTTTTTCCATGCGCTTGGCGTCGACGGAGAAGATTTCCCAGACGTGGCCGTCGAGGTCCTGGAAGGCACGGCCGTACATCCAGCCGGCATCGGTGGCGTCTCTGCATTCGCTGCCGCCGGCGGCGAGGGCTTTGGCAATGGTTTTGTCGACGTCGTCGCGGCAGTCGACGGAGAGGGCGACGACGACTTCGGCGCTGTGCTCGCTGTCGGCGATCTTTTTGTCGGGAATGAATTTTTGGAAGTATTCCTCTCGGAGCAGCATGGCGAACATGTTTTCGCCGATGATCATGCAGGAGGCGTGGTCGCCGGTGAACTGGTCGTCGAAGGTAAATCCGAGCTTGGTGAAGAAATCTACCGAACTGCTGAGATCGCTGACCGGTAGATTTACGAAGATACGTTTAGCCGTTTTCATTGCGGCTTTGGTCCCTTTCTTGTACAGAAGGTGTATTTTCGGGATAGGCCTCTCATGATACAACAGGATCGGGGGCGATGTGAAAGTGGAGTAACGGTGGAATGGATTTAGTTGTTAGTCTATTGTCGTTAGTTTTTAGTCGTTAGTTCTTAGTTGCTAGTGCGTGCCGGTTCTACGGAGTGGTGGGGTGGTACATTGGTTGTACGACTGGGGTGGATTTATTTGACATTTGGGGCGGGAACTTATATCGTTTGGGGGGCGTGCCGGCGCGTTGTGGGCGTGGGCGGCCCGGATTGGGGCTATAGCTCAGTTGGGAGAGCGCTACAATGGCATTGTAGAGGTCAAGGGTTCAAGTCCCTTTAGCTCCACCAGAGAGGATGGCGGGAGAGCGGTTATGCGGGCGTAATGCAGGGCCCGGTTGGGAGAATTTGGCCGGTTCAGGTCAGGTCTGATATAATCATTCTTCTGGTTTGTGAGCGTGTCACGCAGGTTGGGGTCGGTGAGAAGCCGGCGGTTTCGGGGCTGTAGCTCAGTTGGGAGAGCGCTACAATCGCACTGTAGAGGCCAGGGGTTCGAGTCCCCTCAGCTCCACACGGCAGGCGGGCGGGATTGGTGAGGGGCCCGTGCCGGGAAGGCGGAAGGAATTGAATATTTGGGGCTATAGCTCAGTTGGGAGAGCGCTACAATGGCATTGTAGAGGTCAAGGGTTCAAGTCCCTTTAGCTCCACCAGAGATGACAGTGGCCAGAAACGTCTTGCTGAGGTTCTTTCCTAAGGTTAAAAGGTGAGCGGAGTGGCCAGTAAGAGGTCTAAAGGAGCAGCAAAGGTTGCGGAGAAGGCAGCCGACGAGGGGGCCGGCGCGAAGCCGGTTCTTTTGTCTGGGGGCAATCCGCAGATTGCAAAGGCGGACGGGGATGCGCCGGTGCAGGCCTACATTGCGGCGATGCCGGGATGGAAGAGCGAACTGGGGCGGCGTCTGGATGCGTTGATCGTGCGTAATGTGCCGAACGTGCGCAAGGCGGTGCGGTGGAACTCGCCGTTTTACGGCATTGAGGGCATGGGTTGGTTTCTGAGTTATCACGTCTTTACGCGTTACGTGAAGGTGACGTTTTTTTACGGGGCTTTGCTGGATCCTCTTCCACCGGGCGCAGGCAAGGACAAGGACGCGCGCTGGTATGACATTTACGAGGACGAGTTTGACGAGGAGTCGATGGCGGAGTGGGTGCGCCAGGCCGCTGCGATCCCTGGATGGGATGGATTTGACACGCTGGAGAGTTAGGTTGGTGGTGGTCTGCGCAGTGTTGGTTGGAAAAGGGTGCCTGTAATCCGGTAGGCGGGAGGTTTTCCAGAGAGTCTCTGCGGGGTGGGTTGATTGCCCTGCTCTGTAGAATCTCCCAGCGAATGTGCGCCGTGCAGTTCCCTTCGCGTTAACGGACTTTGCAGATTCAGGTCGTTATGTGGACGGGGATAGACTAGCTGGATTTGGGGTGAAAGTTCGTGGAAGAGCACCGCAGGCACGAGTTGAGGGACCGATTCAGGGAGTTGGCGGAATATCTGAACCGGAAGTTGCATGTCGGCCGGCTTGACGAGTGGGAAGAGTTGGACATGACCATCCCCCAGATCAAGACGCTGGTCCTGCTGGAAGAGGTGGGCCCACTGCGCATGGGCAACATTGCCAGTTACCTGGGGCGAGCGCTCTCGGCTACAACCACGGTTATGGACCGCCTGGTAGAGAAAGGGCTGGTGGACCGGGTTTCCGATCCGAGAGACCGGCGGGTCGTGATCTGCAGATTGACGGAATCCGGAGAGCGGGAGATAGACCGGTTCTGGCAGATTGGGCAGGAGCGGCTCGATGGGTTGGCGGACCGGTTGGATGATGAGGAGTTGGCGACTGTGGTGAAGGCATTTGAGACGATCCGCCGGGCGGAAGATGAGGTTCAGAGAACCTATGCCTCGATGCAGTTGAATGTAGAGTAAAGTTCGCCAGCCGGCTGGTCCCTTTTTGCAGGTATTTGCCTAATGATTCGACGGAAACGGAACCTTATCTTCTTTCGCCGGCTGGTCCGGCGAGTGGGCCGGAACAGCGGTCTTGTTGAACCCCCCTTTTTCACCTGTCCGGCGCGGATTGTCCCCTTGAGTGACCCGGTCGGATAGACCTCAATCTCCTGATATTGTTGCCAATCCGGGCAAAAAGTACCTATAATGGTCACATCAGGACGACGGACGCCCGCCGGGCGTTTGCGGTTACCCCTCTCGGAAAAACAAGTACCTGATTTTGCGGCGAAAGTTATACCGTTTACGATCGCTGCAGATTGGGTGTGTGCGGCCGCGTTGCGGCTGGGTGGGGACAGGCTGCAGCCAGGGCGCAGAGCGCGATGACGGGCGTTGCGACGATGCGCAAGGCAGCGGAGGTCAACCAGACAAAGGAGCAAGTAGCGATGACGACGAAGCGCTGTTTCGGTTCTGGAGTTTTGCACTGGGTCGGCCTGCTGGCGGTTCTGATCCTGGCCGGTGCATGTGTGCCGGTGGACTATGAGACACCTGCCCTGGGCACGGTGGTGGTCGGCGGCGGGGAGGAGATTCAGATTCGGGCGTTGGGGGCGCTGACCCGCGCCGGTGAACTGGGCGTGCCGAACCAGCGGGGGGTTGGGCTGGCGGTCGCGGATTATGGGCCAATCAAGGGGCATGATGTGAGCATGGGCGCCGGCCTGGACTCGCTTTGCAGCGCAGAGGGCGGTGCGGCGGCAGCGCGGACGGTATTGGGCGACCCGCGGGTGGTTGGCGTGATCGGGACATCGTGCTCGGTGGCGGCGGCGGCGGCGGCTCCTATTCTGAGCGGGGCCGGTCTGGTGATTGTAGCGCCTTCGACGACTTCGCCGTCGCTGACGTCGGACCTACGCGGCAACGCCGGGTCGAACTACCATCCTGGATATCATCGCGTTGCCAGCAACGATCTTTACCAGGCGGAGGCGGTGGCCGGTTTTGTATACAACGAACTGGGCCTGCGCACGATGGCGGCGGTCCATGACGGGGACCCGTATACGTCGGGGCTGACGGCGGCGTTCAAGGCGGCGTTTGAGGAGCTGGGGGGCACTGTGGCGGTGGCGAAGGTGAACAAGGGGGATACCCACATGATCCCTGTCCTGACTGAAATTGCCGCAGCCAGCCCCGAGGGTCTGTTTCTGCCTATTTTTCCGGAGGAGGCCGGGCCGATCCTGCGCCAGAGCAGCGAGGTGGCGGGCTTGGATGGGTTGGTGCGCATCGGGGGCGGGGGCCTGCTGGTTTCAGATTTCCTGGCGTTGCCGGAGTCGGAGGGTTTCTATTTTGCGGGTCCGACGTTGGATTTTGGGGCCAATGTAAACGAGGCGACGGGGCGGAGCGGCGACGAACTGAACGAGGCGTACCGGGAGCGGTACGGAGAGCATTCGACGTCGGCTTACCTTGCGCATGCGTATGACGCGACCACGATCCTGCTGCGTGCGATCGATGAGGTGGCGGTTGTGGTGGGCGATGCGTTGTATATCGACCGGGCCAGGCTGAGGGAGGCGCTGGGCGGTACGAGCGGTTTCAACGGCATAATCGGTGCGATCTCTTGTGACGAGTTCGGCGACTGCGGCACCGGCCGCGTGCAGTTAGCGCAGCACACTGATTCGACGATGACCGACGTTGAAGGTCTACCGGTTGTCTACCGGTACGCGCCGTGAGCACGGCACTGATTAAAAATATTTCGAACCAAGGAGTGAAGATATGTTGAAGACGGACCGGCCCGGCAGCGGGCTGTTGCGCTGGCCGATTTTGGTGCTTGCGCTGCTTCTGAGCGGCGCGTGCATTCCTGAGAATATGGTGGGAAGCCCGCTGGGGACGGTTGTGGTGGGCCCCGGCGAGGACATTCAGATCCGTACTGCATTTGTGCTTTCGAGCATCGGCGAGTTGGGCTCTTCGACGCAGCGTGCGGTTGCGATGGCGCTGGACGACTACGGGCCGATCAGAGGGCACGAGGTGACGATGGGAGCGGGTCTGGACTCGCTGTGCACGCCGGAGGGCGGTGCGGCGGCGGCGCAGACGGTGGTGGGCGACAGGCGCGTGGTGGGCGTGATCGGCACTTCGTGCTCGGCGGCGGCGGTGAAGGCGTCGCCGAGCCTGAGCGAGGCGGGGCTGGTGTTGATCTCGCCGACGAATACGGCGCCTTCGCTGACGTCGGACCTGCGGGGCAGTGCGGGGGCCGATTACTACGCGGGCTATTACCGGACGTCCAACAACGATCTTTACGAGGCGGAGGCGGTGGCGGCGTTCGCGCACCACGACCTCGGAATGCACAACATGGCGGTATTCCATGATGGGGACCCGTACACTTCGGGCCTGGCTAATGCGTTTGCGACCGCGTTCGAGCAGGGGCACGGCAGGGTAACGATCGCGACGATCAGCAAGGGGCAGACGGACATGGTCGCTGTGCTGACCGAGGTCGCCGCAGCTAACCCGGAAGGTCTGTTTCTGCCGTTATTCCCAGACGAGGCCGGCGAGATCATCCGGCAGATGGGGCAGGTGGCGGGCCTTGAGGGCGTGGTCGTGATCGGCGGCGCCGCGTTGGTGGACTTCGAGTTCCTGTCGATACCGGAGTCGGAGGGCATGTACCTGGCCAGCCCTGAGTTGAACTTCGAAAAGAGCGTGAACGAGGCGACAGGAAAGAACGGAGGCGAGGTCGCGGCGGACTATGAAGAGAAGTACAATGCGCCGCCGGGCTCGGTGTACATGGCACACGCGTATGACGCGACCACGCTGCTGCTGCGGGCGATTGAGGAGGTTGCGGTTGCGCAGGGGGATACGCTTTATATCGACCGGGCGCGGTTGCGGGAGGCATTGTCGGGCACGGCGGAGTTCAACGGCATCATTGGGGAGCTCACCTGTGACGAGTTCGGCGACTGCGGGACGGGTCATCTGCACATCGTGCATCACACCGATTCCACAATCACGGATGTAGAAGGGCTGGAGATCGTTTATTTTCACCTGCACGACGAACACGAGCATGGGCATTAGAGGTCAGTGGTCAGTAGTCAGTGAAGGTCGCATGCCTGTGGTAGCTGGGTGGGTTGATGGAGCGATGAGGACTGATGTGATGGATGGACGCGTTCGATGAAAGAGGTGACGCTTTATACGGACGGCGCGTGCAGCGGGAATCCGGGGCCTGGGGGCTATGGGGTTGTGCTGCTGTTCGGCGGGCACCGGAAGGAGTTGTGGGGCGGGTATCGGAGGACGACGAATAACCGTATGGAGCTTCTGGCTGTGATCAAGGGGCTGGAGGCTTTGAAGGAGCGGTGCAGGGTCACTCTTTACAGTGATTCGAAGTATGTGCTGGACGCGCTGACGAAAGGCTGGGCTCACAGGTGGCAGGCGAACGGCTGGCGGCGCAACAGGAAGGGCGAGCTTGCGGTCAATCCGGACTTGTGGTCACGGCTGCTGGACCTGTGTGACGGGCACGAGATGCGCTACCAGTGGGTGAAGGGGCATGCCGGCGATCCGGAAAACGAAAGGTGTGACGAGCTTTCGAATCAGGCGCTGGCCCGCCCTAACCTGCGCGTCGATGAACAGTACGAACGCGCGGAGCGGGGACCGGCCCCATCACTTTTCGGCGCGGCGTCATAGGTGCGGCGAGACCGGTCCGGTTCGACAGTTGCGCCGCGCTGACAGAGTAGAAATCTGACAGGTTCATAGATTACCGAACGCGTTGACCATGCGTGTACGGTTGGCGCGCGCCGAAATCAAATGCATATCAGCGCTATGACCAGACCGCCTATTCCCAGCGAGCCGGAGGAAGTTACCGCCCAGTGGATGCAACAAGCATTGACTGCGGGCGGCGCGCCTGATCTTCCTCCTGTGAGAGAGATCGCTTGGGAGGAGATTGGCAGCGGAGTCGGCTTCCTGGGCACGATCCTGCGCTGCCAGATCATGTATGACGCGCCGAAAACGTCGACTGGGCGGAAAACCTTCGCGCCTGAGACGGTTATCGTCAAGCTGCCCAGTCCGCTTGCGAAGAACCGGCGTTTGGGCAGACGCCTGGGACTACACAGACAGGGATACGACTTCTACAGGCTGATTGCGCCTCAGGCGCCGGTGCGGTCGCCGGCTTTGCTCTATGGTGATTATCAGGCCGGCGGCGATCGCTTTGTCCTGGTGCTGGAGGATTTTGGGGGCTGGCAGACGGTGAGCCATTTCGAGGGCGCCAGCCCCGAGCAGACCCGACGCGCCATCCGCGCGATCGCCAAGTTGCACGGTACCTACTGGAACAGGACCGATCAGCCGCCGTTGAACATGTTTACCGACTCCTTTTCGCCCAGACGCAGAATGCTGGTTCAACTCGTCTATCTTGCACACCTTGCGCCCACGCTCGAAAGGTTCGGCAGTTTTTTCTCGGACGATATGCGCCGTCTGGCCGAAACCTACGTTTCGCGCATCGACAGCCAGATCGCTCGTGTCGCAGCCGGACCGAAGACGCTCAGCCATGGCGACTTCCGGTTGGACAATATATTCTTTGCGGCCGACGATGGGGATGAGATCGCGATCATCGACTGGCAGGTGAGCGGATTGAGGTGCCCTCTGTTCGATGTGTCCTATTTCCTGGTGGGGAGCGTTACGACGGAGGTGCGCCGCCAGATCGAGCGCGAGGTGCTGGAAGAGTATACCGAAATCATCGGTGAGATGGGGGTGGAGGGGTTCACGTTCGAGGCGTGCTGGCGCCTGTACCGCGAGCACTCGCTGGCCAACCTCCTGGTTGTGGTCCTGGCCTGCGGCGGTCTAACCCTGGAAAACGAGAGTCGCCGGCGGGTGGTGGAAGTGGGTCTGCAGCGAGTGCTGACGGCGGTTGAGGACCTGGATGGCGGTGAGTGTGTGCCGGGGCCGGTGCCTTTGCTCAGTCGTGGGGGTCCGTTGGCGGCTTTTTCGCGGGGTGCGTATGGAGTGGTGAAGGCGTTGCGGGGGTAGGGGGTGGCGACGACAGAGGCCGATGTCGGAAGGGCATGGGATGCCTGCGGGCGCTTCCCAATATTGGGGCGAACTTTCGTATACCTCCGGAGGTACCCAAGCCATGGTCAGTTCCCATTCCGGTTTCCGCCAGGATGAGCGCCGTCTCTGACCACTGACTACCGCAGTTCTGGGCGGTCGGGCCTATTCGGCCCTCCCTTGTGCGGGGGCTCCGCCCCCGCAACGCCCCCTCTCCTACAACATGCCTCGCCGACCGGGTGTCGATATTGGTGACGGGTGCCTAATCGAAAGTGTCCAGCCAGACCGCGTCCCGCCAGCCCCATCAGACCGCCGTAGGTGCCGGCCTTGTGCCTGCCCTCGCACTCTCCCCAACTGACGGACTCCACCGTACGGCCAGGCCTGGCGCCTGCACTGCGTCTCGCACAAAGACGGTAAACAGTTCCAGCCACCGCTGGCACTGATTCCCCGCCAGACTGTTCCCACCCCAAATCTGAGATGCACCCGTTGCCTGCTGACTCCCCGTCGATCTTGACGAACTATGCTACACTTGTTCTGCCAAGATCAGAGGAGCAGATCGTAACATGCCGCCCGAAAACAAGAACACGCCAGAGACCGTAACGCCTACGGACAAAGACCTGATACTTCTTTATCACACCTTTTGCCAAGAGCAGTGGTGCACCTCCTGGCTGTCCGATGCCGAATCCATGCGCGACGAATTTATCGCCTGGCTGCGAGAGAAGTATGCGTCTGCGCCGAACCGAATAGATGAATGGGAGGCGTGCTCATACGAGATCGAGGAGTTGCCTGCGCTCCGGGAAATCTTTGCAGATGCGCTTGGACTGCGTGTAGAAGCGATTGAAACAGCAGCGCCGAGAGTGACAGGTGTGGAAGTCAGCGCGGGCAGGGTGACAGCGCATCTCATTGATGGGCGTATGATTTCGGCGCCGCTGGCTTGGTATCCCCGGCTGGCCCATGCTGCGCCGGATGAGCGCAACGGTTGGGAGCTGCGCGGCGGCGGGCATCGGGTCCACTGGCCTGAGCTGGACGAGGAGATCAGCATTGAGGGAATGCTGGCGGGACAGCCGGTGGGAGAGAATCAGCGGTTATTCAGAGTGTGGCTGGAAGCGATTAAGGCCGTGAAAGGAATGGAGATCTTCGAGGAGCGACTGGCCAGAGAGAAGAAGGCGTAGGCTGGGATAGGGAGTGAGGTGTAGCGGAACATGCGCCAACCTATTGCCTTTGAAACGCTTTTCAGGCTATGATGGTGGACATACAGATGGAGGAGAAGCATAAAATTCTTTCCCTTGCTTCTGCATAGGAGGGACCATCATGCTCGACGTCCCGACCAAACTCACATACGCCGACTATTTGAGGACGGCGGACGACGAACGCTACGAGCTTCTCAGCGGAGAGTTGGTAATGTCTCCGTCTTCCAGAGAGATACACCAATACATCCTGGGGAGGCTGTTCCTCCGGTTGGGCACGTTCATTTATGGGCGCAACCTGGGGAGGGTCTATTGTTCCCCTTTCGATGTCGTACTCTCGGATACTGACGTGGTGCAGCCGGACCTGCTGTTTGTCTCCAGTAGTCGAAAGAGCATTATCACGGCGGAAAACGTGCGGGGCGCGCCGGACCTGGTGATGGAAATCCTGTCCCCCGCCACAGCCGAGAGAGACAGGGCGATCAAGCTCGACCTCTATGCCCGACACGGCGTGCGAGAATACTGGATTGTGGACCCTGACGACAAGAAGATTACAGTTTTTGTGAGAGGCGAAAGCCGTTTTGAGGTTGTAGGCGTCTACGAGGCGGAGGAGAGTTTGCACTCACCCACGCTGGCAGAGTTCAGTATCGCATTGGAGGAGATTTTCTAAGACATAAGCGAAGGACGGGTTTGTCCCAATGAGATGTGATGGCCGTGATACAGAAAGGCCCCTCTGCTGACAGCGGGGCCTTTTGCATTTCCTGACATGCTCTTCTATGGGAGCGACCGGTCTACTGCGTGACGTGGGGGATCCCTGTCAGCGAGCCGATCAGCTTCACTGCGCCGCGGTGGACCCAGACCGGTGCGTCGAGGCCGGGCAGTTGGATGCGGAGCCATTGGGGATCGGGGCCGATGCCGGTAATGCTGGCCCATGTGCCCCTGGGCAGGAGGGCGGTGGCACTGTGCTCGTTGCCCGGACCGGACCGGGCGTATACCGCTCCCGGCTGGACGAGAACGGCCGGCTGCGCTGCAACTTCGGCCGCGGTCACGCGTCTGACGCCCTCCACTGAACCTCTGACCTCGGTCATGTGACAGTAGATCCAGACCAGTGAGTTGTGCCCTGGCAGTTCGACCAGTATCCAGTCACCGGTCAGGTCGATGCCGTAGATGCGTGCCTGCGTCCCCTGCGGCACGACGGCGACCACGTCGTACTCCAGGCCCGGGCCGGAGCGCACGTTCATGGTGATGGGCTGGGTGACGGCGATGGGCCGGTCGTCCGGGGCGGGCGGGAAGAAGTCGGTTACGCCGTAGCGGGGGATGCCGGCGAGCGAGCCGACAGCCACCTTGACGAAGTCACGGATTACCCAGACGGGTTCGTCAAAGCCCGGGACGATGATCTGGTACCAGATATTGGGCGGGCAGTCGCCGACGGCGATGATTTCGGCCCAGGTCCCTCCAGGGATCGTGGCAACGATTTCGTAAGCGAGGCCGGGGCCGGAGTAGGCGAAGACGGCGTAGGTCTGGACAAGGGCGGCAGGCTGCTGGGAGATTTCACCGTCGGTGATGCGGCGAACGTTGGCCAGCGGGCAGTCGACCACGACAAGGTCGCGGTAGACCCAACCGAGGGAGCTGAACCCATCGAGCTCGATCTGCAGCCATTCGCCGCCGGGGTCGATGCCGACGACTTGGACCTGTGTGCCCTGGGGCAGGGTGGTGAGGACATCGTAGTCGATGCCGGGGCCGATGCGCACATTCATGACCTCGGGCTGGATCGTAGCGATCGGTCTGCTGCCGGTGGCGCCGGAGATGGGGAGCTTGGCGAGATCTTCGGCGGAGACGGTGGGAACGTTGGCGAGCGAACCTTCGACGGCAGCCAGGCTCTGGTAGATCCAGACGGGGATATCGAGGCTGGTAAGTTCGACCTGGTACCATTCGCCTCGTGGGTCGACGCCGATGATGTTGGCGCGGGTGCCCTGCGGCAGGGTGGTGATGACGTCGTAGGCCAGTCCGGGCCCGAGGCGGGCGTTCATGACTTGCGGCTGGGTGACGGCCTGGGGATAGCTGCCGGGGGTCATGGTCTGGCGGAGGGCGGCGAGCCGGGTGATCAGGTCGCTGTGATCCTGGCAGCTCCAGACTGTACGGTCGCTGGCGTAGTGGCCGGGCGTGTCGTCGTCCGAGTCGTCGCCGTTGGTGTCGTCGTCGTCCGTGTCGTCCCCGTCGCTTGTGGTTGTCGGTGTCGGGTCCGCCACGTCCGGAGTCGCATCCGGGTTGGTCGGATTATCTAAATCGATAACAACGATGATTTCCCAAAGATCGTCGGGCAGGTCACTTGTGGGCGGGCCTAGAGGCGGACCTGTGCGCCCGCCGGGCGGCGTGGCAGTCGGTGTAAGGGTAGGGACCGGGTTACCTGACGGCGTAGCTGTGGCCGTCGGCGTTGGCAGGCCGGAAGCGGTCGGTGTATGCGTTGCGGTCGGCGTCGGGTCATCCTGCGACGGAGGCGGCGCAAAGGAGATATCGGCCGTGGGTGTTGGCGTAGGTGTCGGAACTGTGGTTGCCGTGGCGGTAGGCGTGGATGTCGGCTGCTTTTGCACCGGCGGCTGATTCTGCACCGGGGGCTGTCTGCGCCACGGCGGGTCTGTTGCGGTCGCGGTTGGTGTTGGCGTCCTGGTATTGGTGGCGGTGGCAGTTGGCTGCTGTGGCGGCGGCTGGTTTCCTCCCGGTGGCTGGTTTCCGCCTGGTGGATCATTCGGGTCCGGTGTATTAGTGGGGGTTGCGGTTGGTTCGGGCGTGTTGGTAGCCGTGGGCGTGGCCGTATTCGTACTGGTGGGGGTTGCGGTTGGCTGCTGTCGCGGCGGCTGGTTTCCGCCTGGTGGATCATTCGGGTCCGGTGTATTGGTGGGGGTTGCGGTTGGTTCGGGCGTGTTGGTAGCCGTGGACGTGGCCGTGTTCGTACTGGTGGGGGTTGCGGTTGGCTGCTGTCGCGGCGGCTGGTTGTTCCGCG
>WTGY01000196.1:0-6182 GCA_011523365.1 Caldilineaceae bacterium | reverse complement strand
GTGGGTTCTTTGGCTCCGGTGTATCTGTGGGGGTTGCGGTAGGTTCGGGCGTGTTCGTGGCCGTGGCGGTTGGCGTGTCAGTTTCGATGGGGGAGAGAGACAGGCCGGTAATCTGGAAGTCTTTGGTCGCGGTGTAGGTATAGCCGCCGTCGCCGATAAGCATGACGGTTAACCTGTATGTGCCGGCCGGGCAGACGTCAGTGATTTCGCCGTTCTCAATATCCTGGCCGTTGTTATCTGGATCGAGCTGGCCGGTCTGCTCTTCAGTGCCGCCGACCCCGTTGCCTTCGCAGACATCCATGTCCTCATTGTCGGAATTGGTGATATCGGCCCGGTAGCCATAGTCATCCCAGATGTCCAGTTCTTCGAAGATCATTCTGAAGTCAATTTGCGTGCCTTCATCGTAGACGGATGGCACGCCGTCGATTCTGACGGAGGGCGGCGGCTGTGGCGTAAAGGTTGGTGTAGGTGTTTCGGTTGGTGTGGCCGTGGCAGCTGGTGTATGTGTTTCAGTGGGTGTAGGCGTTTCAGTGGGTGTGGCCGTGGCTGTCGGTGTATGTGTATCGGTGGGCGTGGGCGTTGTGGTCGACGGAGGATCGACGGAGATGCCACAGTTGCAGGCAAGCGGAATCTCCTCGGTTGAGCCGTCTTCGGTATAGGTGATCGTACACTTGACCACATAGGATCCAGGCGTACAGTTGCTGTTTATACTCAGCGGTATGGACCCTGTGGTGCTCCAGTGGCTGTATTGGGACGGGCTGAAGGTGCGGACCGTGCCAAACCCTTGTCCTTCACAGTTATCGGCGTCGGGGCCGTCGTCGCTTCCTTGCAGCAGGTCGAAGCGGTAGGTGACTGTCGTAAATGTGTCGTTGGAATCACAAGTGCCGTCGTCGTTCTCATCGGTGCAGGGGAAGTTGGCGAAAAAGATGCTGATGTTCAGATCTTCCCCTGCCGACACAGAGCCGTCAAGCGATTCAAAACCGGCGTGCGGCTTGAGATCCTCTTGCGCCGGCTGGAGATCCTCCTGCATGGCAGGGGCAAAGGTCTGGATCTCCGGGGGATTGGGCACGAAGGAGACCAGGGTCAGGGCAAACAGTAGCAGAATGATCGCCGCGACCAGGGTAATAATCGACTGTTTCGTTTGCGACCTCTTTGGCTCTACTGGAGTTCTGCGCCAGTGCATGTCCATGTAGGTTCAGCTTTCCGGTTTCGAGCTCAGTTCCGTCCCAAAATTGGAACTGCTCCTGCCGATGGGACGTGCAGTTGGCGCGGAATGTTCCGTTTTCGGGAATCTGTTCGGGTGTGGGGTTTTTGATGCCAACTGTGGTGATTTGGCGAGATGGGATACGAAGAAAGCAGAGGCCCCGCAGTCGACTGCGGGGCCTCTGCTATTCGTTATTGTGAAAGCGATTCCAGAAGGTAGATTGACTCGGCCGGCGTGGCGCCGTCTCAGCAGCCCCTCACACGCTCTTTGGCCATTGAAAAGCTGCCTGCGTGAGCGGCTACCGGCAAGGCTATGGCTAGAACTGGTCGTCCCCTGCGAGCGAACCGATAATCTTAATCAGGTCGCAGAGTACCCAGACCGGGTCGCCCATGCCGGCCACCTGGACCAAGAGCCATTGGGCCCTCGGGCCGACGCCGGTTATGCTGGTGCGCGTGCCCTGCGTCAAGGTGGGGATACTTTTGCGGGCCGATAGCGTCCGAAAGACGGGCACAGGGTCAGGCTGAAAGTTACATTTCCTGTCACGTTGACTATAAAGATCCGGCGGCGCGCCTGTTTCGCTCTATGTGCGCGTTGGACAGCGGAAGAGCCCAGCAGGCTTTCGCACCGGCAGGGCCCTGGGGATGTTTCAGATGCGCCGGGGTTCGCTTACTTCTGGCCGGTTTCTGTTGATGAGGGGGGGCAGAGCTTCTTCCGGCACTACGGGGGGGATATCCGCCAGCGAGCCGGCGGCGATCTTTGCGTGGCGCCGGGCGATCCAGACGGGCGCGTCGATGCCGTGAACCTCGACTTCGATCAGGAACCATTCGGCGTGCGGGCCGACGCCGACGACTCTCACCTACGTTCCTTTTGGCAGCCTGGCGACCGCGGGGTAGTCCACGCCCGGGCCGGAACGGGCCAGCAGCGTAGGCGGCTGGGTGATCAGGGCGGGCCAGGTCGCGATCTCGCGCGGCGTGATCCGTCTCACGCTTACCAGGAGGCCGTCGACCCGGGTCATATCGCGCAGCACCCAGGCGAGCGTGTCCAGGCCTTCGATCTGGAGTTTGAACCAGTTTTAGGTCGGATCGATGCCGTAGATTTCGCCCGCTACTCCCTGCGGAACAGTCGTTATCACTTTATAGTCGAAGCCTGGCCCGGTGCGCACTTTCATGCTCTCCGACTGTGCGATCGCGAGCGGTCTGTCGCTGTTCGGTCCCGAATCCGGGTGCACTGCGTTTTCGGCCGCGTGCGGTCGGAATCTCCCCAGCAGGCCGCCGGCCACTTTGGCCCGAATGCGGGCAACCCAGAGGGGCGTTTTCAACCCGACGACCTTGATCCGGAACCATTCATCCTGCGGGTCGATGCCGGTGACCCGGGCCCAGGTCCCCTTGGGCAGGATGACTTCGGCCTCGTACTCTGCGCCCGGCCCGAGGCGAGCGTTCACGTTGCGGGGCTGGATGATCAGTGCGGGCAACGCTGCGATCTCGCGTGCGGTGATGCGTCTGACGTTTACGAGCGAACCGACCACGCGGGTGAGATCGCGGTAGACCCAAGCCAGGGTGTCCAGTCCTTCCAATTCGACCTGAAACCATTTTTTGTCCGGGTCCATGCCGTAGATTGCGGCCTGCGTTCCCCGGGGCACGGTGGTGATCACGTCGTATTTGAGGCCCGGTCCGAGGCGCACGTTCAGGATTTCGGGCTGGGTGATCAGATAGGGCCTGGCTGCGAGGTTCGGTCCCGGACGGAGCAAATGCACAAGCTCTCTTGGCGCGAGTCGTCTGTATCCTCTGACCGAGCCGGACAGCTCAACCAGGCTCTGGTGGATCCAGGCGGGGCCTTCCAAAACGGAAAGCTCGATCTGGAACCACTTGTCCTCCGGGCCGCGACCGATGATTTTGACATGTGTACCCTGGGGCACGGTGGTGATCACGTCGTAGTTTGTACCCGGCCCCACGCGCAGATGGGAAATTACGGACCAAGTCCAGGCTTGGACGGTGAATGCCCCAGCGCGGTAGCGGCAGACTCCGGCCAGCGAACCGACGAGAACTGTAAGGTCGCGTTTGATCCAGACGGTCCCGTAGTCGCCGTCGATTTTGACTTCGTACCAGTCAGCCCAAGGGCCGACGCAAATGATTTGGGCGCGCGTGCCGTGCGGTACTGACCTGACGATTCTGTATACAGTGCCTGGACCCAGCCGCACGTTGGTCCGATCGAGTTGGGTGATCGCTATAGGCCCTTGAGCGGAGGCGGCTCCTGCGTGGGCTCGGGGGGCTTTGGACTCGGCTCGCTCTTTGGGGTCTGTGTGTCTCGTGACGTCTGGCCGCCTTGTCCATTGCCGTTCTGTCCGTTGCCAGGCGTAGGATTGGGACTGGGGATCGGGCGCGCCCCGGCATCAGGGACGAAACCGGAAGAGCGCCGGGCGCGCCGAAGAGGATGTGGACCGGGGTCGTGCATCCACCTCATCTGCGCTGGCAAAGGTGCTGTTTGGGGCGACTGTCTGTGTGCGAGGGTGGCCCGCGCCCGTGGGCCAGTTGTGACGCTGTCCGGGATCCTTGCAGTCATTCCGCTATGGCACCTTTACTGCAACTGTCGATCCAATAAACGTTTGCTAAATGAGTCCTCGATACTCCACGCGTGTGGAGGGATCAGGATCACAGATCGGCATATTGTTGTTGCCAAGCCTTTGTACAGAATTTCGGTCGTCGTGCTTTTGCGGGCAGAAGGCCGGATCTGAGGGCCGATCCACCCTCATGGGGACTGATCTCCAGAGTAGCAGACTGAAAAATCGCCGGGAAGGCGTAGCCATTGCGCATGACAGCCGGCGCGGCGACCTCCGGGCAAGGGCAGGGCCTGTACATATCGTAGGCAGATCGTATACGAATCGTTGATCATTCTTGAATGGGCCTGCATCAACGATTTGTTTTCTAGGACGTGAGAGAAATCAGACACGAATGGGGCGGCATTCAACTGATGTAGGAGGCCCCCGTTGACGTCAATGACAACGAGGGCCTCCCTGGAATGCGATCGCTTCGTCGCGACCGGATATGGCGTGGCTTCTCTGAATGCGCGCTCAGCGCGAGCCGTCGTCTGTGTCGGGCACAGTGGCGAGCCCGCCGCTGGTCGTGGTTGAGCTGTAGGTGCCGGCGACGCCGGGGTCGATCTCGACTTCCGCGACCTCGCGGCCGGCGGCCATCGAACCGCACCAGGCCGAGATGAAGCTGCTGCCGCTCAGTGAGTTGAAACTGAGGCTCTTCGAGTTGGCGGTCGAGGACGTGGCGGCCTGCTCAAGCGAGATGTAGACGCTCGTGTCGGTGCCGGCGCGGTGGTAGAGGTTGTACAGTTGCGCACAACCGCTGACATCAACCCAGCTGACCTCAAGGTCGACACCCCCGGCCGGCGGCAGCGACAGGTCGACCGTGATCGAACTGGTCAACCGACTGCCTGGCGGCGGATTCCCACCCAGCGCGAGCTGTATCAGCCCCGAAAGTGAGCCGCCGGCTACCTTGGTGTAGTCACGGAAGATCCAAGCCTGTTGGTTGAGGTCAGGCAGCTCGACGCGGTACCATTCGCCCAGCGTGTCGATGCCGATAATCTTCATCCACGTCCCCTGCGGTATCGTCGTGAGGATGTCGTAGGTCAGGCCCGGTCCGGCGCGGGCATTCAACAGCAGCGGTTGCGTGATGGCGGCCGGCAGCAGCGCCAGCTCGGCCTCCGTTACCCATTTGACGCCAGCGAGAGAGCCGACCACCGTGGTCAGGTCCTGGTAGACCCAGACGAATGTGTCGAACGCTTCGAGCTCGATCTGGAACCAATCGTTGTTCGGGTCGATGCCGAAGATGCGGCCCTGCGTGCCCTTGGGGACAATGCCGACGACGTCATAGAGCAGACCGGGGCCGGTGCGCACGTTCATCGTGATCGGTACGGTGATGGCAAGCGGCACTGAGCCGTCCCCTCCGCTGCCGCTGAGCAGGAGTGCGATTTCGGCGGCCGTATACAGTTTGACGGCGGCCAGTGAGCCCACTACCGTCGTCAGGTCCTGGTAGACCCAGACGCGGGTGTCGAAGCCTTCCAGCTCGATATGGAACCAGTCGTTGTCTGGGTCGATGCCGTAGATGTAGCCCTGCGTGCCCGCCGGTACGGTGGTGACGATGTCGTAGATCTGTCCCGGGCCGGTGCGCACGTTAATCAACTCCGGTATCGTGATGGCCAGTGGTACTGAGCCATCTGCGGCCGGTGTGCCACTGGTCAGCTGCGCGATCTCCAGGGCGGTGTACTGTTTGACCCCCACGACTGAACCGACGAGTGTTGTCAGGTCCTGATAGATCCAGACCTGGCCTGCGATGCCGTCGATCTCGACCTGGTACCAGTCGTCGTTGGGGTCGATGCCGACGATGGTGCCCTGGGTGCCGGCGGGGACGGTGGTGACGATGTCGTAGGTGAGGCCGGGACCGGTGCGCACGTTCATTATTTCGGGGATGGTGATGGCAAGGGGCGCCTGGTACTGTTGGGGTGAATATGACGGCAGCGGAGTCGGGTTGCTGATGAACGACTGGACGTTGACGCCGCCCTGCTTATTCCCTCCCTGGTTATTGCCGCCTTGGTTGTTGCTGCGGCCCTGGTTGTTGTTGCCAGGCTGGTTGTTCTGCTGGTTGCCTTGGTTGCCACCGTTGCCATCAGCTGTAAACGTTGTTGTCGGTGTCGCTGTTGGATTGTTACCGTTGACGCCGCTGTTGCCCCGATCGCCGTCGTTGCCGTCGCCGTCTTGTGTTGCCGTGGCTGTCGGCGTGGCAGTGGCCTCCAATGGCGGCAGTAGCTGCGGAATCAGTGGTTGATCTTGCGACTCACCCTCGGTAGTGGCGGTCGGTGTAGCTGTAGCGGTGGCCGTGGACGTGGCGGTGGCAGGGGAAGTTTCTGTTGGCGTGGCAGTCGGCGCTTCTGTTGGCGTGGCGTTCAGTGTGGCCGTTGATGGCGGCGGCGGTGG